>JBIIDI010000004.1:0-30789 GCA_044238425.1 Ilumatobacteraceae bacterium | reverse complement strand
GGTCGCAGCGACATCGGCAACTACCCGGTGTTCAAGCGCAACATGCGCCAGTGGACGATGCGCATCACGGCGTACGCCGACCGCCTGCTCGCCGACCTCGACCGACTGAACTGGCCCGAGTCGATCAAGCTCATGCAACGCAACTGGATCGGTCGCAGCGAGGGCGCATTCGTGCGCTTCGCCACCGCCAAGGGCGACATCGAGGTGTTCACGACGCGCCCCGACACGTTGTTCGGTGCGACGTTCATCGTGCTCTCCCCCGAGCATCCGCTCGTCGACGCGCTCACCACTGCCGACAACCGCGGCGCCGTCGACGCGTACGTGCGCGAAGCGCGCAGTGCCACCGACGCCGCCCGTCAAGCCGACGACCGCACGAAGACGGGCGTGCCCACGGGTGCAACGGCAACGAATCCCGTCACCGGCGAGCAGGTGCCTGTCTGGGTCGCCGACTACGTACTCATGGGATACGGCACCGGCGCCATCATGGCGGTGCCCTCGGGCGACCAGCGCGACTTCGAATTCGCCCGTCGCTTCGACCTGCCGATCGTCGCGACGCAGCAGCCGCCGACAGCGTGGTTCGCCGAGCGCAACGTGGCGGCCTCGCTCGACTGCGCGACGTGGCCCGAGGCATTCGTCGGCGAGGGAACGTACGTCAACTCGCGCAACGATTCGCTCGTGCTCGACGGGCTCGGCGAAATGGCCGCCGCCAAGGCGCGCACCATCGAATGGCTCGAACGGCACGGCGTCGGTCGCGGCACCGTCACGTACAAGCTCCGAGACTGGCTGTTTTCGCGCCAGCGCTACTGGGGCGAGCCGTTCCCCATCGTCTACGACGACGATGACATGCCCGTTGCAGTGCCGGGCGATCAACTTCCCGTCACGCTTCCCGAGTTGTCGGACTTCAAGCCCCAGGCACTCGATCCGCACGACGAAACGACCGACCCGATTCCGCCGCTCGCCCGCAAGCCCGAGTGGATGCGCGTCGAGCTGTCACTGCCCGACCCGATCACCGGCGAAACGCTTGCGAAGGCGACGTACCGACGCGAAGTGAACGTCATGCCGCAGTGGGCCGGTTCCTGCTGGTACGAGCTGCGCTACCTCGACCCGACGAACGCGAACGCGTTCGTCAACTCCGAGGTCGAGCGCTACTGGATGGGCCCGACGAACGAGGGCCACACGGGTGGCGTCGATCTCTACGTCGGCGGCGTGGAGCACGCGGTGTTGCACCTTCTCTATGCGCGCTTCTGGCACAAGGTGCTGTTCGACCTCGGTCACGTGTCGAGCGAGGAGCCGTTCCATCGCCTCTTCAACCAGGGCTACATCCAGGCGTACGCATACCGCGATGCACGTGGTCAGACGGTGACGGCGAGCGAGGTCGTCGAGCGCGACGGGCGGTTCTTCCACGGCGACGAAGAGGTGTCGCGCGAGTACGGGAAGATGGGCAAGAGCCTGAAGAACGTCGTCACCCCCGATGAGATGTACGACGAGTACGGCGCCGACACGTTCCGTTTGTACGAGATGTCGATGGGACCGCTCGATGCGTCACGTCCGTGGAACACCCGCGACGTCGTCGGCATGCAGCGGTTCCTGCAACGCACGTGGCGCAACATGGTCGACGAGGACTCCGGTGCGCTGCGCATCACTGATGCCGAGGCCCCACGTGAACTACGCCGCGCACTGCACGTGTGCATCCACGGCGTGCGCGACGACATGGACGGGCTGCGCTTCAACACCGCCATCGCCAAGCTCATCGAACTGAACAACGCTCTCACCCAGCACGTCACGGCCACGGGTTCGACGCCGCGTGAAATCGCCGAGCCGCTCGTGCAGATGCTCGCCCCGCTGTGTCCGCACCTCGCCTGCGAACTGTGGGACCGCCTCGGGCGCACCGACGATCTCGTGCACTCCAACTTCCCCACGGCCGACCCGGCGCTGCTCGTCAGCGACACGATCGAGATCCCCGTGCAGGTGAACGGCAAGGTTCGCAGCCGCCTCACGGTCCCGGCCGACGTCACCGACGAAGCACTGCGCGAGCTCGCTCTGGCCGACGAAACGACTCAGAAATCGATTGCCGGCAAGACCGTGCGCAACGTCGTCATCGTGCCCAAGCGCCTCGTCAACGTCGTCGTTTCCTGATTCGGTTCACGAACGGCCGACATCGCGCCCGTTCAGCGGGCCGGAACGGAATCGTCGAGTGGAGCTGAGGGGAATTGAACCCCTGACCTCTTGCATGCCATGCAAGCGCTCTGCCAACTGAGCTACAGCCCCGAATATCGGAACTGCAATCTATCGCCCGGAGCTAGGCCGGGGCGCGCCGAACGGGCAGCGTCGTGGTGAACCGCGAGGGTCCGACGACGCGCAGCGGCGGCAGGTCGCCCGTCGGTTCGAGCGAACCGAAGCGATCGAGGAGCAACCGGGCCACGGTCACAGTCTCCATCCGCGCCAGGGCGTAACCGATGCAGAAGTGTGCGCCGGCGCCGAAGGCGACGTGGCCCGCACCGTCGTCGTAGGCGGCTGTGCGGTGCTCGAGGCCGCGGTGCAGGTCGGTGCGATGGATGTCGAACACGTCGGGGCGATCGAAGACCGTCTCGTCGTGGTTCGCCGAGCCGACCGCGAGACGCAACTCGGCGCCCTTCGGAATGTGCACGCCGTGCCACTCGACGTCGACGAGCACCTCGCGACCCAGGTACACCAGCGACGGTGAATGACGCATGGTTTCGTCGAATGCACGGTCGAGCAGCGCGCCGTCGGCACGTACCGCGTCGAGTTGCGTCGGGTGTGCGAGCAGGTTCGTCCACATGTTGCCGATCGCTTTGTCCGTCGTTTCCCCGCCGGCGGTGAGCAGCAGCGAGATGAACGAGGGCAACTCCTCCACCTCGGCGGCGATGAGTCGCGACAGGATGTCGTCTCGTGGGCTGGCCCGACGATCGGCAACGATCGGGTCGATGTGCTTGTGCAGCGCGGCATGCGCTTCACGCCCGCGCTGGCGCATGACCGGGTCGTTCCACAAACCTTGCATCATCGTCTCGTACCACTCGTGAAAGCGCTCGTCATCCGACGGCGGCAGTCCGAGCAGTCGAACGATCACCTTTCCGGGCAGAAGCGACGACACGTCTTTGATGAGGTCGAATCCGTCGGGATCGACGCCGGCGAGAAGATCGTCAATCACCCCTTCGACGAGTTCGCGGTACCGGTCGAGTCGGGTCGGCACGAACAGCGGGGCCACCACCTTGCGTTGGTCGACGTGGTGCTGTCCTTCCCAGATGAGCAAGTTGGGGCCGAACACGGCGCCGAGGGTCTTGCGGTACAGCCGAGCGGTGAATCGCTCGGAGTCGGAGAACGCTTCGATGACGTCGGGGTGCCGCGACACGACGTACACGCGGTCCTTGGTGTCGTGAAAAATCGGGGCCTCGTGGCGCAGTCGTGACCAGATCGGAAACGGATCGAGCGAGAACGCACGGTCGTGCAACTGCTCGGGTGTGATCACATCGCGACGATAGTCCGCCAACACCGCAGCGATTGCATCCATTTGCTACGGTGTCGAACGTTCAACACGGACAGGGGAAATACGTGGTGAACGCAGGGGGGATTTTGTGAGCAGTGTGTCATCGGACTTCGTCGTTCGACCGTCGTCAACCGATCCGGCTTTGATTGCCGCTACGACCGTCGGCGACATGTTGCGCCGGGCCGCCCGCACGTGGTCGCACGAGGGGCTCGTCACGCCGAAGGTTCGCTGGTCGTTCGCCGATTTCGACCGGCGCGTCGACGACTTCGCCCGCGCCTACATCGCGCACGGGGTGCAGCCGCGGGACAAGGTCGGGGTACTGCTCGCGCAGGACGGCGACTATTACGCCGCGATGATCGGCGCGATGCGCATCGGCGCGGTGGCCGTGCCGATCAACGCTCGTTTCAAGGGCAAGGAACTCGGTCACGTCATCCGAACCTCCGACATGCGGGTTCTCCTGGTCACAGGTGGCGTGCGCGGCAGTACCGACTTCGTCGCCCTCATCCATGAAGTGCTCCCGGAAATGGACACAGCCCAGGGGTCCGAGCTCCACCTCGCTCATGCACCCGAGCTGCGCCGTGTCGTCGTGTTCGAAACGCCCGCCGGTGCGGGCGAAACCGACGGCGACGGATTCCTCGCTTCCGGTGCCAAGGTCGACCCATCCGTCGTACGTGCGGCGTCCGAGCGCGTCTCCGTGCGCGACATCGCGATCATCATGTACACCTCGGGCACGACGTCGAGCCCGAAGGGCGCAATGCTCAGCCACGAGGCCCTCACCCGTTCGGGCACGGTCGTCGGCGGCAGTCGCCAACGCCTGACGACGGACGATCGCGTGTGGAACCCGCTGCCGATGTTCCACGTCGGCGGCATGAACTTTCTCCTGTGCTGCCTCGCCTACGGGGCCACGCACGTGCACGTCGGCGACTTCACCCCCGCAGGCGCACTCGCCCAGATTGATGCCGAGGACATTACGGTGTCGCTCGGCAGCTTCGACATGATGTGGATGGAGGTGCTGCGCCGACCCGAGTGCGACCCGACGAAATGGACGCGGATGCGGCAGGTGATGATTGCCGTCGGCGCGCCGGCGCGCATGCTCGAAATGCAGAACAAGGTGCCGCAGGCGAAGCTCGTGTCGGCATTCGGCGCCACCGAATGCTGCGGCTTTTTCAGCTACGGCGAGTCGAACGACTCGGTCGAGATCCGCACGCAGTGGACGGGGCGTCCGCTCGAAGGACTCGAGATGAAGATCGCCGACCCGGAAACCGGCACGCCGCTTCCGCCGCACACGGTCGGCGAAATTCAGTACCGCGGATATTCGTTGTTCTCCGGCTACTACAAGGAGCCCGAACTCACTGCCGCGGCGATCGATGCCGACGGCTGGTTCCACTCGGGCGACCTCGGCATGATCGACGAAAACGGCCAGGTGAAGTTCGTTTCGCGCCTGAAGGACATGTTGAAGGTCGGCGGCGAAAACGTCGCCGCCGCCGAGATCGAGGACTTCCTCCAACAGCGACTCGATGTGCTCACCGCACAGGTGGTGTCGGCACCCGATGCGCGCTACATGGAAGTGCCGTGCGCGTACCTCGTCATGAAGCCGGGAAGCGCGACGACCGAAGCGGAGATCATCGAATCGTGCAAGGGCAAGATCTCGACGTTCAAGATTCCGCGCTACGTACGGTTCGTCACCGAGTATCCGATGTCGGGCACGAAGGTGAAGAAGTACGAGTTGCGCAAGATGATCGCCGCCGAACTCGAAGCCGCCGGCATCACCGAAGCACCGAAGATCTCCCTCGGCTGAACTGCATCACGTGATCTCGCCGACACAGTCGGTGAGATTGCAATGCTCGCGTTGCCGACTTAGTTCCGGCGTATCGCGCCACGCAGCGGGCCGCGGCCCGAGCGTTAGGCCTGCGGTGTTCGGCGGCGCGGACGACGGGCGATCGCCAGTGCCGCCACCGCGAGACCGACGAGTGCCGCAACGGCTGCGAGAGCAGTGAGAGCCGTGCCGAGACCCGATCCGTCGGTCGAATCGACCTCGGCCGAGATCACCTCGGGGGTGTCGTTCCCGGCGTCACTGTCGACGGTCACCGTCGGCTGAACGAGCATGACACCGACGTTGACCGAGCGCACGTCACCGCGTGGCGAGACACCGTTCAACTGCACGGTGTGTTCACCGATCGCCAGCTCGGCGGGCATCGACACCGCGGTGTCAACGCGACCATCGGCATCGCTGGTCACTTCGGCGGCTTCGATCGGCTCGGAGAATGCCCACACCTTCACCTTTGCGTTCGGAGCGAAGCCCTCACCGGTCACCCGCATCGTTCCCGTCTGTTCGATGACGACACGGCCGCTCACGTCGATCTCGGCAGGCGTACCGTCGGCCTTGAACGACTCGATGGTGAGAGTGAAATCGGGTCCGACGATCGTGAACCCGTTCGCATTGGTCGTGCGCGCGACAGTCACCTCGACGGCACGGCCGTTCTCGAGAATGACGACGGCGGGACGATTCGGTGCAAATCGACCGACGATCTCGAGCTCGATCGGGGCTTCGATCGTCTCAAGGGCCGCTTCGATACGACGCTGCAGATCGTCAGCCGGGTCTTCGCGCTCAAACGGCACGGTCGTCGGCGGAGCGGTGACCGGCGGGACCGTTGATGGTGTCGTTACGGGCGGCACCGTTGATGGTGTCGTTACGGGCGGCACCGTCGTCGGCGTCGTTTCCGGCTCGGCATCCGTTGCCGGAGCCGAATCGGTGACGAGCGAGCCGATGCGCAGCGTCGCGCTGCCCGTGGCATCGAGGAAGCGACCGGATGCGGTGCGCGTGGCGGTGAGCGTGCACGTGCCTGCCGACAGACCGGTGACGAGACCCGCCTGGGTGACCGAGCACACCGACGGCGTACCCGACGCAATGGTGAGCGCGCCCACTCCCTCACCACCGGAGTACGTCGCCGTCGTCGTTGCGCCAACGTTGATCTGCTCCGCTCCGACGGTCACCGACACGGGCACCGCCTGCGGTGCGAGCATGCCGAACATCGTGAGGTGGCGGCTGTAGATCCAGATCGTGCCATCGTCGTCGCGGTAGTAGCCGTGGCGCTCACCGGCCGGCAGCAACGCCGAGGTGAGCTGCGGCAGCTCCTCCCACGTGAGTCCGTTGTCACTCGACGTGACAGGTATGGCGTTGCTCGCACCCGCATCAAAGAGGATGCGCACCGCGTCCTGCAGCTCGCTGACGTTCGCGCCATCGGGTGCCGTCGCGCGTACGGTGACGACGCGATAGCCCGCATCGGCTTCCTCGGTCATCGACGGAATCGCGACGAACGAGGTGCCGTCACCTGCCACCGAGTACGGGATGTTGATCGTCGCGCCGACGTCGGGTCGCGTGTCGCCCGCCGAGCGCACCGGGTTGAGTGTGACGTCGACGCTGAAGTCGCCGCTGCGACGCGCCGAACCGGCCGGGCTCAACGCCGTCGACGCAGCATCGGCAGCGGATGTGAGGAAGGAGAACGTGCGTGCACCCGCATTGACGGCACTCACCGTCTGGACGCCGTCGATACCCGTGGCGACGCCCGACACGAACACCTCGTTGCCGACGGCGAAGCCGTGCGTTGCCGAGGTCGTCAGCGTGGCGGTTCCGCCCGACACCGCGTACGTCGTCACGTCGAATGCGGCGACCGACGTCGACTGCTCGCTGCGTGCGGCTGCGGTGAAGTCGGCTGCACCGTCGAGGAAGCCGATGCGCGAGGTGCGCACGGTGACGGTTTCGAGTCGACCCGCGTAATCGGCAGCGTTCGCCGACAGGCCGCTCATGTTCACCGTGATGACACCCGTCGCATCAATCGTTGCCGTCACTCCCGAAGCCGTGCCCGCGGTGATCGTCCACGTGTACCGCGAGTCGAAGTTACGCAGGGGCACCGTGTAGCCGTTGACGTTCGACGTCGACACGCCGAATTGCGGAACGAGTGCCGTTCCGGCGGTGCTCGTTGCGGCCACCGTCGACGTTCCGGAGGCATATCCCGTGCGGCTTGCCGTGATGGTGGCCGTCGCTTCGGTGAAGCCCGGCACGCCGCTCACGGTGACGATTCCGTCCTCGGAAATGGAGATCATTCCGTTGTTGTCGACCTGCCCGGTCCACGTGAAGTCGGCGTCGTAGTTGACGATCTCCACCGTGAAGCCGTCGGCGGTCGGTTCGAGTACGCCGAGGGTGGGCGTGAGTGCAGTGCTCAAGCGCGACGAACCCGTCGTCGTTGCCGTGCCGGTGGCGTAACCCACGCGGGTCGTCGTCACCGTCACCGTCGTCGACTCGGCGTTGCTCACACCTGTCACCGTGATGAGACCTTCCGTGTCGATCGAGGCCGCGGCCCCACTCGATGCCGATACCACCCACGAGAAATCGGAGCTGTAGTTCGACACCTGCACCGTGAATCCGCCACCGAAGGACAACGGCGACGCAAATGCCGGGGTGAGCGCCGCGGCTCGTGCGAGGTTCACCGTGAGCAATGCTTCCCCCGAGTGACGCCCGGCGTACGACGTGCGCACGTTGAGCACCGCTTCGGCGCCGACCGGCACACCGCTCACGGTGACGAGACCGGAGCCGTTGATCGATGCCGTGCCCGCCGGGGTGATGAACGCCGACCAGTTGGCGTTGGTTGCGTCGTAGTTGTCGATCTGCACGGTGAAACCCGACGCCGAGACGGTCGCGTCGTCGAATTCGGGTTCGAGAGCGGCAGTCATCGTGCGGCGCAGCGTCGCCGAACCGGTGACGTAACCCGTGCGGGCAGCCGACACCGTCACGGTCGCCGCCGGGTCGGTCGCCACGACGGTTGCCGATGCACCATCGAGAACGATCGATGCCGTGCCGGCGGTTGTGGTTGCGGTCCAGGTAAACGCCGCGGCGTAGTTCGTGATCAGCGCTTCAAATCCACGGGCCGTCGTCGCCGGGGCGTCAAACGTCGGGATGCGAGCCGGTGCGATTGACGTTTCGACGAGCGTCGCCGACGCCGGGGCGAGATCAGTACCGCGAGTCGTCACCGTCAAGGTGCTCGTCACGCCGGGTCCGAGGTTGCTTACGGTGACGAGACCGGTGTCGTTCACCGACACCTGACCACCGGCAGTTGCTGCGAACGTCCATTCGTAGTCGTCTTCCAGAGTCGCGTAGTCCACGATCTGCACGGTGAAGCCGTCACTCGTACGGGTGGGCGTGCCGAACGTGGTGACGAGTGCCGGCGACAGCACTGTCGTCTCGACGTAGTTCGTGCCCGTCGCATAGTTCTCGCGCGCCGTCGTCACGGTGATCGTGATGGCGGTTCCCGCCGGCACACCGGTGACGCGTACGAAGCCGTCGGTGCCGATGGTCGTCGTTCCGACCGCGACTCCCCCGCTCGTCGTTGCGGCCGACCAGGTGAATCCGGGCGTGTCGTAGTTCTCGATTCGCGCCGATGCTCCGGTCGTCGTTGCGCGCACCGTCGACAGCGTCGGCACGAGAGCACCACCCGACGTGGTCGTCACGGGAATGCTGGCGCTCTCCGTCGCGTAGCCCTCACGGCGCGTCGTCACGGTGAGCGTGACGGTCGACGCCGGTGCAACGTTGGCGACGGTGACGTTTCCCGTCACACGGTCGAGCGATGCACGTGCACCGCCGGTCACCGCGAGCGACCAGTCATAGAGGGGCGAGAAGTTGGAGATCGGAACGACCGCGCGGGTGGCATCGGGCGTCTGGGTGCCGAAGGTCGGCACGAAACCGGGCAAGACACCTGACGATCCGGCAAACGAAACTTCTGCGATCTGCAGCGCGTGCGATGTGCCGCGCACGGATCCGAAGGTGAGCTTGTAGAACGCGAATGCACGCGAGTTGCGCAAGGCGATTTCCTTGTCCTCGCCGCGCGTGGTCGACAGTTCGGTGCGGGCGTCGCTGACGATCACCGAGCAGTTGGCGTTCTGCTGGGCGCATCCCCACAGGGTGAAGGTGAGCGGGTCGCGCTCGGGTGCGTTGGCCGCGCTCGTGAACGTGACGCTCGTCAGTACGTAGCTGCCGAGGTTGCCCGTGTAGAAGCCGGTCGAATTCGGCGTGTAGCTCGTCACCGCGCCGCTGGTGGCATGGAGACAGCTGAACGCCGTCGTCGCGCTGAGGTCGTTGACGTTCGTGACGCCTTCACCACCGGGCGAGCTCGTCGAGCACAGCGTGCCGACCGTTCCCGCGCTGAGCAGGTTGGCCGGACGTGCGCCGGTTGCCAGAGCGGTGCCGTTCACCGATGCCGAGCCGGTTGCGGAGCCCGACTTGTTCGTCGTCACGTACAAGGTGTCGGCCTGCGATGCGGCAAGTCCGCTCACCGTGGCGACACCGGCCGCAATCGACACCGTGGCGTTGCGCGACGTCACACCGGCCCACGTGTACGACGCGTCGTAGTTCGTGATGCTCACCCGGAAGCCGTTGGCGGTACCGGTGGGCGTGCCGAAGGTCGGTGTGAGCGACGCAGCAAGCGTGTTGTTCGTACCGGTCAGTGCCGCACCGGTGAAGCTCGACGAGCCGTCGGCGCGACCGCTGCGCGTCGCCGCCACCGTCACCGTCGACGACTGACCGTCGGAGAGTCCCGACACCGTGACGGTTCCCGACGCCACGGTGGCCGTCGCACCACCGGTGGCCGTCGCCGCCCACGTGAACGCCGAGTCGTAGTTGGTGATCGGCACGCTGAAACCGGTCGACGTGGCCGTTGATCGGCCGTACACGGGGATGAGCGCACCGCCGCTGAGAGCGCTGCCGGACACCGTGGCCGTTCCGTTGTCGTAGCCGCTACGTGTAGCCGTCACCGTCGCCGTGGCGCTCTGGCCGGCTGCCACGTTCGACACGATGAGCGTGCCTTCGTCGACGACCGCAATGCCCGCGGTGTCCCCCGCTGTGATTTCTGCGGTCCATCGGTAGTCGGAGCTGAAACTGGTGACGGCAACCGTGAAGCCGCCCTCGGTGCGGGTGACGGAACCGAAAGTCGGAGTGAGCGCGGCACCGTTCGTCGACGCGCCGGACACCGTGGCGACACCCGTCGAGTAGCCGGTGCGATTGGCGAGCACGCTCAGCGTCGACGTGGTGCCCGGCTGAAGACCCGTCACGGTGACGAGACCGGAGCCGTTGATCACGACCGTGCCGCCTTGCGTTGCGGTCGCGGACCACGTGTACGCGGCGTCGTAGTTGCTGATCGACACCGTGAATCCGTCGCTAGTCGAGCTCGGCGTGCCGAACGTGGCCTCGAGTCCCGGAGTGGTCGCGTAGGTGAAAGTCGAACCGAGCGATGTGTACCCGTTGCGCCGCGTGCTCACGGTGACGGTCGATGTTGCCCCCGTCATTCCGGTCACCGTGACGACACCCGAGTTGCTGATTGCTGCGGTACCGGACGTCGCCGAGACACTCCACGTGTAGTCGGCCGAGTGGTTCGTCACCGGCACGGCGAAGCCGCCCGTTGTCGACGTGGCCGAGCCGAAGACGGCACGCAAGCCCTCGGTCCAGGTGAGACTCGACGTTGCCGAGGCGCTGCGGTGGCCGGTGCGGCCGGTCCCAATCGTGAGCGTTGCATCAACTCCGCTCGCCAACGTCACCGTTGCGCGTGCCGTCGTCGCCGACGTCGCCGCCAGCATCACCGATCCCGACGTCACACTCGGGGTCCACGTGTACGCGGCGTCGTAGTTGTTGATGTCGACGGTGAATCCCGTCGCCGTGGCGACCGGGTCTGCGGTGACAGGTGTGAGTGCCGCCGACAGGGCCTGACCCTGCACCGCACCCGAGCCGTTGGCGTACGTGGCGCGCGACGTCACGATGAGCACGGTCGCGAGCGTGCCGTCGGACAGACCCGTCACGGTGATTGCGCCGGTGGAGTTGTTCAGCGACACGGTTCCACCCGACGACACCGTGGCGGTGTACGTGTAGTCGGGATCGAAGTTGGTGATCGACGTGGTGAAGCCACCCTGGGTTCGCGTGGTTGCGGCGAAAGTCGGCGTGAGTGCACGCGACAGGGTCGTAACCGAGCCGGTGGTGAACGAACGCGTGGAATGACCGAGTCGCGTTGTCGTAATGGTCGCGGTCACCGCGCTCATCGGATTGACGCCCGACACGGTGAGTGCGCCGGTTGACGAGATCGCACCGCGACCCACGCTCGTCGTCACACTCCAGGCGAATTCGGTCGAGAAGTTCGTGATCTGGGCCGTGAAC
This sequence comes from Ilumatobacteraceae bacterium, assembly GCA_044238425.1. Lineage (GTDB taxonomy): Bacteria > Actinomycetota > Acidimicrobiia > Acidimicrobiales > Ilumatobacteraceae > F1-60-MAGs027. Next base: position 19,090 of record JBIIDI010000004.1, on the reverse strand, counting down.
CCGTCGACTGTTGCCGTCGCGGTGCCGACAACTGGAATGAGACCGAGACCGGGCAACGACCGACCGAGCACGCTTGCCGATTCGGTGCGGTGGTTGGTCTTCGACGAGCTGACGATGAGTGTGAACGCAGTGTCGGCCGGTGCACCGGTGACGAGGACGACACCGGTCGTACCGACGGCGGCTCGCGCGCCGATGCTCGTCACCGCGTCGTAGGTGAAGGTCGGATCGTGGTTCGTGATCGTCACGCGCATACCGTCTTCCGTCGACACCGGCGCGGAGAAGACGGGAACCGAACCCGGCAGCGAGGCGATGACTTCGAGTTCCTGCGATACGCCCGTCATTGCTGCGCCCGAGAACGTCACTTCGTATTCGGTTCCCGCAACTCCGGCGAGACCGAGGTCGGTGTACGTCACGATGCCCGAAATTGCGTTGCGCGTGCGGGTGCCGACGAGCGAACCACCCGCGCCCGTCACGCTTGCGGTAACGGCGTCGTTGAACGACGTGACTCGGTTACCACCGCTGTCGACAACGGTGAGCTGTGGCTGCACACCGAATACCGCACCGCTGACGACGATCGAATCGATTGAGCTGCTCGTCAGCTTGGCGGCGGTGGTGAGTCGCAGCGCGGAAGCGGCACCCGTCGTCGGAGTGATGGTTTGAGTGACCGCAGCGAGGGTCGGCAGACTCGGCACCGTGTACGACACCGTGTAGGCGGTCGTGTTGCGACCCGAGATGCCGAGGTTTGTGAACGTCGCGATGCCGCTCGAAGCAGCTTGCGAGGCGGTACCGACGAGGGCACCGGTGAGCTCACTGCCGACGGACACCTGGGCGACGCTGGCGAGCACCGCAGCGCTGCTCGTCGTGATGACGTTGCCACCTGCATCGAGGATCGCAACGCGTGGTTGGACGACAAAGGCCGCACCCGAGGCGGTACCCACCGACTGCTGAACGAGTGACAAGGTCGCCGGGGAACCGAGTCCGAGCAACACGGTTTGCTGCTCCTGGAGCAGTCCCGTCGATCTGAAGGTGATGAGGTAGGACGTTCCGGCGAGTCCGTTCAACCCGAGATCACTGAAGGTGATGATGCCGCCCGAGGCCGTTGCCGTCGTCGTTCCGGTGATAGTTCCCGAGCCGAGAACCTGCGCGACGCTCGCCGTCACCGTTGCGGTACTCGAGGTGACGAGGTTGCCCGACGAGTCCTTCACTTGGAGCACGGGTTGCGTGGTGAATCGCGCGCCCGATGCGGCACCGGCGGCGAGGGTTTCCAGCGACAGTCGGTATGCCGGGCCCGCGGTGAGCGTGATCGTCTCCGTCGTCGGTGCGAAACTGCCAAGGCTGTACGACACGGTGTAGCTCGTATTCGCAGCACCCCGAATTCCCAGGTTGGTGTACGCGACGATGCCGTCAACCGCGCTGCGCGCCGTCGTACCGATGAGCGTTCCACCGACAGACACGGTCGCGGTGACGACGTCGGTGCTCGTCGTCACCGTGTTGTCGAATGCATCGAACACCCGCAGGCGGGGCTGTACGGCGAACTCTCGTCCGGCAACGGTGCCAGATGATGCGCGCGACAGCGACAGACGTATCGCCGCTCCCGGTGTCGGTGTCACCACCTGGGTGGCAGTGGTGAGCGAACCCGAACCGTAGGTGATCGTGTATGCGACGCCCGCCTTGCCGCCGATACCGAGCGTGCCGAAGGTTGCAACGCCGCTGCTCGGCGTGGCGGTCGCGGTGCCGACAAGCTCGCCTGTGCGTGCGCCGTCGACCGTGCGCTGCGTGATCGTTGCCGTCACCGTCGTTGCGTACGACGTCACGGTGTTGCCACCCGAGTCGCGCACTGTCACCTGTGGCTGCGTCGTGAACGCGGCACCTGCCGCCGTGCCAACCGAGTCACGAGTGAGTACGACTTGGGTCGCCGGGCCGGTCGACACCGCGTACGTCGCGATTTGATCGGTCAATCCGGCAACGGAGAACGTCACCGTGTACGTCGTTCCCGCCGTGCCGGTGATGCCGAGGTTGTTGAAGGTCGCAATACCGTTCTCTGCATCGGCAAAGGTCGTTCCGACGAGTTCACCGGTGAGCGATCCGCCGACCGATACTTGCGTGATTGCCGCGGTAACACGGGCCGAGCTCGACGTCACGGTGTTGCCCTGAGCGTCACGAATGGTGATGACCGGTTGGATGCTGAAGGCCACACCCGACGGTGCCTGCACTCCGGCGCCGGCCGACACACCGAAGTCAGCCGATGCACCCGGCGCGATGGCAATGCCACCTTGCGTCACGGTGCTTCCCGCACCTGACAGGGATACAGCGGTGTACGTGAGTTCGTAGGTCTCCGCCACCAGGCCGGTGAGTCCGAGCTGGCCGAAGCGAACGACACCGTCGACTGCACTCGCCGTCACCGACGTCTCGGCCGACGCACCGCTGACAAGACCTCCACCCGTGCCACCGGTGAGCGTGACGGTGACATCGATCGTGCTCGACGTCACCGTGTTACCACCCGAGTCGCGCACGGTGACGACGGGCTGCGTACCGAATGCCTGACCGCTGACGGCATTTGCTGCTGACGCTGTCAGCGCGATGCTCGCCGCCGCACCCACGGTGCTCGTAACGTCTTGTGACGTCGTAGCGACACCGTCGATTGCATCGCCGCTGCCGTTCGTCAAGGTGTACGTGATGCGATAAGTCGTGCCCGCGGTGCCGGTGAGTCCGAGGTTCGTGAACGCGGCGACTCCCGAATCGAGTGCCACACGCGACGTGCCGACGAGTGATCCTCCGGTGCCTCCGGCAGCGAGAGCAACAGTCGCAGTCACGGAGTCGGTCGACGTCGTCACGGTGTTGCCGCCGCTGTCGCGCAGCGTGACGACGGGCTGTGTCGTGAAGGCGGCACCCGATGCAGTACCGACCGATTCGGTCGTCAACGCAAGCGACACGGCCGGACCGGTCGTCACGGTGAGCGCCTCGGTACCCGACAGTGCGGTTGATCCACCGCCCGACGTGTCGGTCGCGGTGTAGGTGATCGTGTACGCCACGTCCTTCGCACCCGTGAGGCCGAGATTCGGGAACGTCGCGAGGCCGTTCGTTGCCGTCGCCGTGCGCGACGACGTCGCGGCGTCACCCGTCGACGTCACGAGCACGCCGGTGGAAGCACCTGACACGGTGACCGGCGTGACCATCGCGGTGATGGCCAGCGACGACGCGGTACCGGTTGTGATGCGGTTGCCACCGGCATCTTCGATCGCGACTTGCGGCGAAACGCCGAACGAGGTACCCGAGGGCGCAGTCGCGCCCGAGGTGACGACGGTGAGACGCGCCGCACTTCCGGCGGAGATCGAGGGCGAGAACGATGCCGACGTGAGACCGGGGACGCTGAAAGTGACCGTCGGCGCGTGGCCGGATGTACCCGTCACGCCGAGAGTGGCGAACGTCGCCACACCACTGCTCGCGGTTGCCGTGTCGTCACCGTTCAAGGTGGCACCCGAACAGGTCACGGCACCCGCCGTCACGCACGAAATCGTCGCCGCAACCTGGGCATCACTGTTGACGACGTTGCCACCGGAGTCGCGCACTTCAACGATGACATCGGAGCTGAATGCGTTGCCCGACGGTGCAGAGAATCCCGCACCCGTGTTCGTCGTGATTGCCAGCGTCGTTGCCGCACCCGTCGACACGGACACATCGAAAGTTGCAACGGTCAAGGCAGCACTGGCGAATGACAGACGGTACGACCCTCCGGACGTACCCGACACTGCAAGGTCGGTGAAAGTGGCGAGACCGCCCGTCGTTGTCGGGGCGGTGTAGCTCACGGTTCCGCCGGCAACCAGGGTTGTCGTTCCACCTTCGACGATCTTTCGCAGCACCGACACGGAAATCGGCACCGTTGATTCGGGCAATGCATTGCCCGCTGCGTCCTGCACCTGAACGACTGGCTGTGTCGTCAGCGCGGCACCCGATGTGACTCCAGACGACGGCTGGCGGGCGAATGCGAGCTGGCTCGCGGGCCCCACCTGCGTGACGATCGTTTGGCTTACCGCCGACACACCGGCAGTTTCCACCGAGTACGTGAGCGTGTATTCGAGACCGAGGGCTCCGTTCACTTTCAAGTCGGTGAAGGTGGCGAGACCGTTGGCATCGGTCGACACCGTCGTGGTGCCCTGCAGCGTTCCCGTGCTCGCACCGTCAACGACGATCGGGGCAATCGCGGCGGTGACGGCGATTCCCGAGGTCGTGATGTTGTTGCCGGCGGCGTCGAGCAGCTGCACCTTGGGCATGGTGTCGAGCTGCACTCCTGCGCGTGCACCCGCGGCCGACTGGGTCAGTCCAAGTTGAGTGAGCGGACCTGTGGTGAGTGACACGTTCTGCGACACCGACACCAGACCGTCGGCCGAGTACGTGATGACGTAGCTCGTGCCCGAGGTGCCGTAGACCGCCAGGTCGGAGAACGTGGCCAGGCCCGAGGATGCGGTGGCAGCGATACCTTCTTCGACGACCGGCGACGACGTACCGAACAAGTCGGCACCGGCGGAGATCTTCGCGGTGATCTCCACGGCGCTCGAAGTGACGACGTTGCCACCTGCGTCGAGCACCGACACTTGCGGTGCCGTACCGAATGCGACTGCCGCCTGCGCAGAACTCGGCGCACTGACGCTGAGTTTGACGGCCGGTCCCGCGGTGATCGACAACGACGAGGTCGCAGCGGTGTAGACGTTGCCGGTGGAGCTGAATGTGAACGTGTGCGGGTTGGCCGTGGTGAGACTGCTGACGCCGACACCGTCGAACGTGGCGACACCGGCAACCGTGGTGGCGCTCGCCGCTCCGAGCAGCGTTCCGGCCGACGACGTGACGGTCACCGTCGTGCTCGCCGACGACACGACGTTGCCACTCGCGTCGGTGATGCGAACGACCGGCTGCGTGGTGAACGCACTTCCCGACGCCGCACCCGCGGGTTCGGTCGCAAGAACGAGCTTCGTTGCGGTGCCGGCGGCGAGGTCAAGTGACTGTGTCGCAGTGAGACCGGACACCGCGTAACTCAGTGTGTACGCGCCGACGAGGCCCGACAGTTTCAGATTCGCGAACGTGGCAACACCATCAACGAGTGCGACCGATTCACATCCCGTACCCGTCGCGCAGCCGAGCGCAGTTGCGTAACCGGTTGGCCCGTCGGTGAGTGAGAGTACAACCGTGCCCGACGTCGACGTTGCGACGTTGCCCGACACGTCCCGCACTTCGACTCGCGGTTGTGCCGTGAAGGCGGCGCCCGCCGCTGCACCGGCGGCTTCGGTCGTCACGACGAGACTCGTCGCCGCACCCGGCGTTGCCGTCACGCTCTGCACGATCGGCGAATACGCGGTGTTGGCAACACCGTTGGCATCGGTCACCGTGTAGGTGATGCGGTACGTCTGACCCGCCGTGCCGGTGAGAGTGATGGCTGCCGACGGAGTCGCACCAAAGTCAACAACGCCGGCAGTTGCCTGACGACGTGTCGTGCCGGACAATGCGCCCGTCAGCGTTCCGTTGACGTCGATCTGCTCGACGGTGACGTCGACGTAGTCGGTGCTCGTTGCCGTGTTTCCGGCGCGGTCGGTGAACGTGAGCGTCGGCTGCGGGGAGAACGCTGCACCCACCGCCGTGCCGCCGGCCGGGGTCGTCAAGGTCACGGCGACCGGAGCGCCCGCGGCGAGGGTCATCGACGACGTGATCGCCGGATAGTCATCATCCGTTGCGCTGAAAGTAAGTACGTGTGGGTTCTGCGCTACGAGACCACTGATAGCGAGCCCGTCGAAGGTGGCGACACCGGCCACGGTGGGAACCGCGGTTGCACCGATGAGCGAGCCCTTGTTCGACGTCACGGTCACCGTGGTGCTCGCCGACGACACGACGTTGCCGCTCGCGTCGGCGATGCGCACGACCGGCTGCGTGGTGAGGGCACTGCCCGAGGTCGCACCCGAGGGTTCCGTGGTGAACACGAGCTGCGATGCCGCTCCCGCCACGAGGTCGAGCGACTGCGTCGCGGTAAGAGTTGACACCGAGTAACTCAACGTGTACGTGCCGACGAGGCCCGACAGCTTCAGATTGGAGAAGGTGGCGACACCGTCAACCAGAGCCACGGTTGCGCAGCCGGTGCCGGTGACACAGCCGAGTGCCGATGCATAGCCAGTCGCTCCGTTCGTGATCGACAGCGTGACGCTGCCCGACGTCGACGTCGCGACGTTGCCCGACACGTCGCGTGCTTCAACGCGCGGTTGCGCAGTGAAGCCCGCACCGGCCGCTGCACCGGCGGCCTCCGTCGTCACGACGAGACTCGTCGCCACACCCGGGGTCACCGTCACGCTCTGCACGATCGGCGAGTAGGCGGCGTTTGCCTCACCCGCTGCGTTCGTCACGGTGTAACTGATGCGGTACGTCTGACCCACCGTGCCGCGAACGGCGATGTCGGCCGACGTTGCGGCTCCGAAGTCGACCACACCGGCACTCGCCTGGCGCAGGGTGACGCCGGTGAGCGAGCCGGTGGATGCGCCGGCAACTTCGATCGGAGTGACCGACACCTTCACGTAATCGGTGCTCGTTGCAGTGTTGCCCGCGCGGTCGACGAAGGTGAGCTTGGGTTGAGTCGAGAACGCCGTACCCACTGCGGTGCCAACGGCCGGCGTGGTGAGCTCGACGGCGACCGGATCACCGGCAATGAGTGTGATCGACTCGTCGACCGTGTACGTCGCACCGAGGAATGTCGCCGAATAGCGAATGGTCTTTGCTCCAACGAGACCGCTGATGCCGAGGTCGTCGAACGTCGCCACACCGGCAACGAAGGGCTGACTCGTCGTGCCGAGAAGTGTGCCGGTGCCGGAATACAGAGAGGCGGTGACGACCCCCGTGGCCTGTGTGATGGCGTTGTTCGACGGGTCACCGAGAGTGACGGTGGCCGACTGTGTGAACGCACTCCCCGACTTCGCGACGTTGCCGGCGCCTCGAGCAACGGTGAGGCCGCTCACGTTGCCCGTGCGCAGCGAGAGTGACTGCGTCGCCGAAGTGAGACCGGTCGACGAGTACGTGACCGTGTAGTTCGTACCCGACTCCGACGCCGAGCCGGAGACAGTGAGGCCGGTGAACGTCGCTCGACCTGCCGACGTTGTCGGTGCGGGGGCTGCCACTGGCGGAGTGCCGCTTGGCGCCCCATATACAAGCGTCGGACCACCCGCAACCGATGCGGTGACCTCAACTCCGTTCGTAGTGACGGGGTTGTTGCCCGAGTCGCGTAGCTCGACGATCGGCGCCACGCCGACGGTCAATCCCACTCGCGCATCACCGGCTTCGCGAACGACCGCCAGCGACGTCGCCGCGCCGGTGTCGACCTCGACGTCCATTGTCACGGGCGTGAGATCACCCGAGGAGAAGGTGATGCGGTACGTCTGGTTGTTCGTACCCGTCAGACCGAGGTTGGTGAACGTCGCGATGCCGGACGACGGCGATACCTGCTTCGTCGTGTCCGTGGTTTCACCCGTGCGTACGAGCACTCCCGTCGCGACGCCATCCAGATCGACCTGCGACACCGTTGCAGTCACCACGGTGGAATACGTCGCAACGACGTTGTCGAATGCGTCGCGCACCTCGACGACAACGGGCTGGTTGCCGGCTGTCACCGCATTGGTATCGAACAATGCCCCCGACGCCACTTGCGAGACGCTCGACGTGAGCGCTAGCGACGTCGGCGTACCGGCCGTCACGGTGACGGTCTGGGTTCCGACCGTGAGCGCTCCGGAGCTGTACGTGAGCGTGTACGTACCCGTCGGACCGGCAATGCTGAGGTCATTGAACGACGCGACACCCCCCACCGCAGTCCGGTTCGTGGTGCCGTTCAGCTGTGCACTCGTCAGATAACCGGTCGGACCATTGGTAATGGCGACGGACACCGATGACGACGACGACGTGATCGCGTTCGACGATGCGTCCTGGATCGTTGCGCTCGTGCCACTGAGCGTTGCACCCGCCGCGACCGTCGTAGCAGCAGGCGCCACGACTTTCGTCGCCGCGCCTGCGACGAGATCGACCTCGAAGTAATCGCTTGCGAGTGCATTTGCGGCGACCTCCGAGGCCGTGAGGCCGCGGTTGTAGATGAGCAGGTTCGCCAGTCGGATGTCCTGGCCATCGGCGCCATCCCAATGGCTGTCGCCGATGAGGTTTCCACTTCGCGCCAGCATCGGCGGCAATTCGGCAACGGAGTCCAGATCGTTGAACGACGGTGTTCCCTGGCTCACGCCGTTGACGTAGAACGTGCAGGTCACGGTGTCACCGCTAACGCTGAAAGTGACTGCATAGTTGTTCAACCCCGAAGCAATGACGCCGTTCTCCGCGCAGCGACGCGACGTTCCACCGCTTCCGTGGACACCGACAGTGAGGTTGTTTGTCGTACCTTCACGCGCAAGGAAGACGTTCATCGACCCGGCGCCGTTGCCGAAGTCGATCACGCGCTCGTAGAACTCTGCCGACAGGAAATCGACCGTCGCCTGAATTGTCAGACCGGAGGCGAAAGAAACGCGGGCGAAATCATCGGCGATTGTTGCGTAGTCGTTCTGACTGCTCGCCTCGGTGAGTGCAAAGTATCCGGGACTTCCGCCTGACGGTGCCGTGTATGCGGGCGCTCCGTACAACGTCGCATCGCGTCCGTTGCCCGAAAGGTCGACCCACGTCGTTGACCCGGCGCCGGTGTACGACGCATGGGCGTCCAGGTGCAACTGCAGATCCGAGGCGGCTGCAGTGGTCGCCGCGACACGATGCGCGCCCGTCGCTCCGGCGAGGCTCAAGTCTTGGAACGCTGCCACACCGTCGACGGACAACCTGGACGTAGTCCCACCTACGGTCGATGTCCGTGGGCTTACCAGGGTCGTGCGCACGGTGTACTGAGGCGCACCGGTGACGAGGTTGCCTGATGCATCTCGCAATGCCACGGTTGGCTGCACGTTGAACGCGCTACCCGATGCCGCTCCTACCGCATCCGTCGTCACCTCGAGCGTTGTCGGTGTGCCGGGGGTGACCTCAATTGTCTGCGTATCGCCGGTGAGAGCGATGCTCTCGCCGTCGTACGTGACCGTTCCCGAATACGTGAGCGTGTACTCGCGTGAGGGTCCGTCGAGTCGCAGCGTGTTCAGCGCGAGGCGCCCGTCGGTGAGCGTTGCCGTATCCGACGTTGCCGTCGCCACCGTGGACGTTGACGACGTCTTCAACTTCAGCGAGACATCCGCTGCAGTCGTCTCATAGGCGAGGAGGATGACACCACTTGCGCCCGCGCCACCACGTGTGCGTGTGCCGTACGTCTGACTGTTGAAGGTGCTGCTGCCACAAGCGATTCCCGCGCCGCCACCACCACCCGTGTTTTCCTGTCCATCAAGGACAGAGCCACCATCTCCCCTTTTGTCGACTGCGTAGTAGGCAGTACCTCGGCCGCCACCGCCACCGCCACCAGAAGCCGCCGAGATACCGGACGCATATTCGCCGACATCCACCTCGATACCGCCGCCGCCACCGCCGCCGTATCGCACAGCGGTTCCGAACAAGTTCGAATCAATCTGAGGTCCATCCGAGCCACTCGATCCCCGGATGAAAGGCGGCGTCGCTGTTGATGCCGGGCAGTGATTTGCCGCCCTCGGACCATCGCCACCTTTTCCACCAGCGGTTCCCGTACCTCCGCGACCTGCGGTGCCACCTGCTCCCCCTCGTGTGTAGGTGAATCCGGTTGCGGGGTCGGTAGCTGGCGAGTTACCGGACCAACCGCCCCACGCGCCGCCGGCACCACCACCGTTCGCAACAAAGTCGATTCCTGCTCCTGCAACCGTGGTTGCACTTCCCGCACTTTGGCTGGCGCCACCAGCGCCAACGGCCAGAGTGAGATCGGCTCCCTCGGCAACCGTGACTGCTCCTTGACGCAGCTCACCGCCACCGCCGCCGGAACCGCCGTCCCAACCGCCACCACCGCCACCACCAACTGCTGCGATTCGCAGCTGCGTCACACCCAGTGGCACACGCCATTTGCACTCAACGTTTGACGCGTCGCGGGTGATGGTAACGACTGTGAGACCACCCACTGGACGGCTCGACACATAACCCGCCGCACACGCATCGCTCGGCGCGGTCTGCGCCTGATACGACGAGGAGACCGACAGTGCGCCATCGACATCGACCACGTTGCCCGCCGCATCGGTCACCTTTACGGCACCTGAGAAATCAACGACACTCGCCGAGGCGGCAACGAAACTCCTCACCGCCGGGTCGACGACGATCTTCGTCGGGCGACCCGGTCGGATCGCGATCGACTGGGACACCGGAGTCACTCCCGGCGACGAGTACGTCGCGGTGTAATCACCCGTCACACCGGTGAGCGTGAGGCTGCCGAATTCAACGGTTCCGTCGGATGCCGACACGGCACCACTCGCAACAGTCACCCCACCGTTCACGGTGACCGTCACGCCCGGTGCCGCGGCGTCGGCAACGACGTTGCCGGCGAGGTCTCGGAAGCTGATGATCGGCTGACTCGATGACGGAATGACGGCCGCCGCGTTCACCGTCGCTGCGGCGGCCCGATCGATTGCCAAACTCCTCGCAGTACCCGCCGACACCGTGAGACTGGACGTCGTCGTCTTGGTGACACCGTTAAGCGTTGCCGTGTACGTGAGCACCCGGTTCGAGCCGGCTGTCGCAGTGACACCGAGATTGCCGAATGTCGCGACACCGGCGACGGCATCGGCAGTTGCGTTGCCCACGAGCGAACCGACGGCGGCATCAATCGACGCGTTGATACGCACGTTGCTCGTCGTCACCTTGTTTCCTGCAGCGTCACGGACCTCGATGACCGGCTGACGACCGAATGCCATGCCCGCACGGCCAGTATTCGCAGTTCCACCCGCCTCCGTGGACGGCGTCGTCGTCACGACCAACTGCGTCGGCACACCGGCACTCACCGTCACGCTTTGTGTCACCGGCGTGAGACCCGTTGCGGCGTACGTGATCGTGTACGCCGTACCCGCCGTGCCGCTGATGCCGAGGTTCGTGAACTTCGCTATGCCTGAAGCACCGGTCGCACTCGCCGTTCCGACGAGCGTTCCGCCGGCGGAGACGGTGGCCGTCACGGCGTCAGTTGCGGTGCTCACAAGGTTGTTGCCCGAGTCAAGAATCGAGATCCACGGTTGTGTGGTGAACGAGGCACCCGAGGCCGTGCCGACCGAAGCTTGGTTGATTGCGAGTCTGGTTGCCGCACCAACGGAAACGGCAACCGTGTGCGTCGCCGGGGTGAGAGCCACCGAGTTGACGGTGGCGGAGTACGTCAGCGTGTAGTCACGCCCGGCCACACCCGTCAGACGGACGTTCGAGAAGGTCGCCTCGCCGGCAGTGGCAGCGACCGACGTCGTTCCCGCCAATGACCCGCCGGAGGACACCGCGACACTGATCGTCGGCGTTGCGGTCGTGACGACGTTGCCCGAGATGTCCTGCACCTGCACGACCGGTGACGAACTCACGGCCGCACCGGAGGCTGCGGTGTGACTCGACGACGTGACGACGAGCTTGTTCGCCGGACCGAACGTGACGGTGACGGCACTCGACTGGGTCGCCGCGGTGAGCGAACCCGAGGTGAAGCGCAGCGTGTACGAACCGCCAACACCGCGAATGCCGAGACCGCTGAAGGTGACGACTCCGTTCGTCGGATAACGCGCCGACGTACCGACGAGCGTGCCGTCGGGCGAACCGGCAACGATCGTCGCGGTGACGAGATCGGTGCTCGTCGTCACGGTGTTGCCTGCAGCATCGACGACCTTCACCACCGGCTGAGTCGCGAACGCCGAGCCCGACGCCACCGAGGAGCTCGAGTTGGTGGTGATCTGCAGTGCGGTCGCCGGGCCGGCGCGCACGATGATCGACTGCGACACCGAGGTCAACGAACCCGACCCGTAGGTGACGGTGTACGTCGTGCCCGCAGTGCCACTGATACCAAGGTCATCGGCGGTGCCGGCAGTATCTCCGAAGGTCGCGACACCCGACGCGGCAGTGGCCGTCGCAGTACCGACGAGCGAGCCACCCGACGAGACCGTTGCGCTTACCGTCGCACTCGACGTGCCCACCACGTTGTTGCCCGAGTCGAGGATCGACACGACAGGTTGTCTCGTGAACGCGACACCGGCCTGATCACCGACCGCGGAAGTGGTGAGCGCAAGCTTTGTCGCCTCGCCGGTGCTTGCCACCACCGTGTGTGTCGCCGATGTGAGACCCGTCGATGAATAGGTCATCGTGTACGTTGTGCCGCTCGTTCCGTTGATTCCCAAGTTGGTGAACGTACGCACACCGCTTGCTGCATTTGCCGTAGCGGTACCGACCAACGTTGCACCGGTCGACACCGAGGCAGTGATCGACGCGGACGAATTCGTCACGACGTTGCCGGCGGAGTCCTGTACCTGGACGACCGGCTGGGTGCCGAACTGCGCACCCGACGCTGCCGTCGTGCCCGACATCGAATTCGACACGACGAGTTTGGCCGCGGCACCGAACGTGACGGTCACTGCCGTCGACTGAGTCGCCGCCGTCAACGAACCTGACGTGAACTGCAGCGTGTACGACCCGGCGGTACCACGGATACCGAGACCGCTGAAGGTGACGACACCGTTCGTCGGGTAGCGAGCTGCGGTTCCGACGAACGCACTGCCGGCCGGTCCCGCCGACACCGTCGCGGTGACGAGATCGGTGCTCGTCGTCACGACGTTGCCCGCCGCATCGACCACACGTACCACGGGTTGGGTGGCAAACGCGGCGCCCGATGCCACCGACGAACTTGAGCTGGTCGTGATCTGCAGAGCGGTCGCCGGGCCGGCGCGCACGACGATGGTCTGCGACACCGACGTCAGCGACCCCGACGCGTACGTCACCGTGTACGACGTTCCGGCGGTACCGCTGATGCCGAGATCAGATGCGGCACCCGCTGCGGTTCCGAAAGTGGCAACACCCGAAGCGGCGTCAACCGCGGCGGTGCCGACGAGCGAACCACCCGCCGAGACTGTTGCCGTCACCGTGGCGGCAGAGGTCGTCACGACGTTGTTGCCCGAGTCGAGGATCGAGACGATCGGCTGCGTCGTGAATGCGATGCCGGCCTGATTACCCACAGCCGACCTCGTCAGCGCAAGCTTCGTCGCTGCGCCGGTGGAGACGGCGATCGTCTGCGTGGCCGACGTGAGACCCGACGCCGAGTACGTGATCGTGTACGTCGTTGCGTTCGTGCCGTTGAGTCCGACACCCGAGTAAGTCAGGCTGCCACTTGCCGCGCTCTGCTGCGCGGTGCCGACGATCGTGGCGCCCGTGGATACCGACATCGTGATTGCGGCCGTCGAGTTCGCCACAACGTTTCCGGCAACGTCCTGCACCTCGACGATCGGCATGGTCGTGAATGCCGCACCCGAGGCTGCACCGGCGGCAGCGCGGGTGACGACGAGCTTCGCCGCCGCTCCGTACGTGACGGCAATGCGCTCGGCATCACTCTGAGCGACCACTTCATTACCGGCAGCCGGCGCAACGTCGGCAGCGAACGACAACCGGTACGTGCCCGTCGGACCGCGAATGCCGAGACCCGAATACGTGACGAAGCCGGCGACGGCCTGGCGCGCAGCAGTGCCGAGGAGGGTGCCCACCGGCGAATCATCACCAAGCGACACGGTGATGGTGGCGCTGCTCGTCGTCACCGTGTTGCCGCTGGCATCAACGACGGCGACGATCGGTTGCGTCGCGAGCGTTGCACCGGAGGCGAGCGACGTGGAGGAATTCGTGCGGATTGCCAGACCCGTTGCCGCACCCGGCGCGACGGTGAGCGAACTCGTCGCCGTCGACATCGACGCAAGGGCTGCCGACACCGTCTCGTCGTTCGATTCCGTCGCGGTGAAAGTCAACGTCTTCGCCCCCGAGGTTCCGGTGAAGGTGAGGCCGGAGAACGTCGCCGCACCGTTCGACGTGCTCGTCACCGTGGCAGTTGCCCCGGTTGCCGTCATACCGGGAATCGACGCCGTCACCGTTACGGTCTTGCCCGAACCCAACGAGATGGGGTTGCCCGCCGAGTCGAGCAACGTGACGATCGGCTGCGTCGTCAATGCGACGCCGTTCACCGCACCGGCAGGTGCGCGATCGATACGAATCGTGCGCGGTGTTCCCGACGTGATGAGGACGTCTTGCTGCGTCGTCGTCAGCGTCTGCCCGTCGATCGTCGCCGAGTAGGTGACGGTGTACGTCGTACCGATGAGCCCGTTGAGGCCCAGACCGGAGAACGTCGCCTGACCCGACGAGTTCGTTAGCGCGGTTGCGGTGACCGACGGTCCGGGCGCACCGGCAAACGCCGCCGTCGGCACGATTTCGGTGGTGTTGGTGTTGTTTCCGTTCCAGAACAGCCGCGCCTGCGCACCACCGGCGTTCTCGTAGAACCAGATCTTGATCGGGTATTCGACACCCGCCGTCATCGCGAACGTACCGGTCGCGTTGTAGGTGGCACCACCCTGGTCGACCCACGAGTCGAGCACCGCCTGGTTGTTGATCGTCATGTAGAAGCCGTCGTCAACGGTGACGGCGAACGTGACGGTCTTCGTCACAGGGCTGGTGACGTACCCGCTCCAGTAACCGGCGAATAGATCACTGCCACACGTACCGCCGGGGCCGCCGCTCCCCCACGGGTAGTTGAGGTTCGCCACCGATCCGCCCAAGCAGTAGCCCGACGTTGCCGTCGTGATTTCAACGCCCTTCGTTGCCTTCACCGCCGACAGCGATCCGCGCATGAATCGCGCCTGCAAGCCGGCCGACGACACGTTCGACTGACCCGGCAAGCCACCAACGAGGGTGCCGGTGGAGTTCACCTGCGTGAGCGTCGCTTGCACGGTGTTGTTGCTTTGCGTGACGGTGTTGCCGTATGCATCGAGCACGGTGAGTCGGGGCTGGGTGGTGAACACCGCTCCCGACTCCGACGTCGCAACACCGTTCGACAGCGACAGCCGCGACGCGAGTCCAGCCGACAGCGACAGTGCCGACTGCGTCACCGACGTGAGACCCGGTGACGAAAAGGTGAGGTCGTACGTCGGGGATCCCCCGCTCGTCACGGCTCCTGCAAGTGCGACGCCCGAAAACGTGGCGATACCCGACGATGCGCTCACCGTGGTGGTTCCCGAGAGCGTGCCACCGGTGGACACCGTCACCGACACGCGGGCGGTGCTATTTGTCACGACGTTGCCCGCCTGGTCGACGACGTCGATGACCGGCTGCGTTCCGAGCGCCACACCGGCCCTCGCCGTCGCCGCATTCGTACGTATGCGTAACGCACTCGCCGCGCCGAACGTCGGCTGAACGGTTTGCGTCGTCGAACGCGACACACCGTTGAGAGCGGCAGAGTACGTGATGGTGTACGTGGTCGACGACGAGCCGGTGATGCCGAGGTTGGTGAACCGTGCGACACCTTCGAACGCCGTCGCCGTAGTCGTTCCGACGAGCGTGCCGCCCACTCCCGACGTGATCGTTGCAGTGACGACCGTGGTGCTGTCGGTGCCGGTCGTCACGGTGTTGCCACCGGCGTCCTGAATGGTGAACACCGGCTGCGCAGTGAAGGCCGATCCGGAGGTGCCGGAGAGAGTTGTCGCATTTCGGGACAGCTGGGTCGCCGCACCGATCGTCACGGCGTACGAACCGGGGGCGTACGTGATGTCGTAGTTGGCGGCACTTGCCGGCGACGTGAGCACGAGTGCCGACGGCGTGATGCTGTACGTGCCGACGGTCGTTGCGCTCGGCGCGGTGGTGCTCGGCCCGTACGTCGTCGAGCCGGTGCCCGCAAACGTGTACGTCGCAGTCGACACCGACTCACCGGCGACAAGACCCGATGCCGACACCGAGAACGTCGGCGATGCGGCGTCGGTTCGGCGGGATACCGAATTCGCCGTGATGGTGAGTTGACGCTGCGTGATCTCACCGGTCGCCGTCACGCTGCTGATGGTGTAGTTCGCGGCGCGGCCTCCGCCGGACCCGTCAGCCAGTGTGTAGGTGATCGTCGAGGTGCGAGAGCCGACGGATGCGGAGGCGTAGTCGGACGCCGTCGCCGACACGATGAGGCTCTCGCCCGGAACGAGACCGACGAGCGAACCGAGAGTGAGCGATCCCGCCGCGCGCGAGCCGTTGTACGGACGCGACGCCAGCGTTGCCGTTGCGGTCACGGCCTTGCGGGCCACGGTGAACGATTGCGACACCGGGGAGGCGGCGCTGTACAGCGCGTCGCCGTCTTGGCTTGCCGTGATCGTGCACGTTCCTGCGGCCACGATCGACACCGACGTGCCCGACACCGTGCACACCGCACTCGTCGAGGACGCAAAGCCGACGGTCAGTGATGCCGATGACGTTGCCGACACGGTGAAGTTCGCGTCACCGTACGTCTTACCCGACAGCGAACCGAACGTGATCGTCTGGCTTGCCTTGGTGACGCTGAACGACTGGTCGACGTTCACCGCCGGGAGGAACTGGGTGTTGCCGGCCTGGCTTGCCTGCAGGGTGCAGGTACCCACCGACACCATCGTCACGCTCGTTCCGCTCACCGTGCATACGCCGGTCGTGCGACTGGCGATCGTTACCGTGAGATCCGACGTCGACGATGCACTCACCGTGAACGGCGTTCCGGAGTACGCACGCGACGCCAACGAGCCGAACGTGATCGTCTGACTTGCCTTGGAGATCGTGAACGAGCGATCGACGTTTGCCGCGGCATTCCACAGCGAGTTGCCGGCCTGGCTCGCACGAACGGTGCACGTTCCTTCGGCAAGCATCGTGACGTTCGCTCCGCTCACCGTGCACACCGACGTCGTCAGACTGGAGTACGTCGGACTCAAACCCGACGAGGCAGTCGCCGACACCGCGAATGCCGTCGCGCTGTACGTGCGGTTCGACAGCGCACCGAAGGTGATCGCCTGATCGGCCGTCGTGATCGTGAACGATTGCGACACGTTCGGTGCCGCATTGAACGACCCGTTGCCGGCCTGGCTCGCGGTCAGGGTGCACGTGCCGACACTCTGTTGAGTGACCGTGAAGCCCGACACGGTGCAGATGCCGGTCGTGTTGCTCACGAGAGAGACGGCAAGTCCGGACGATGCGGTGGGACTCACCGTGAACGTTGGCCGGTACTGGCGAGTACCCGGGTTGGTGAACGTGATCGTTTGGTTCTGCATGGCGGCGACACCACTGCATGACAGGTTGGTTTCGATGAGCCCACCGAAGTTCGTGACGAGTTGATAACCACCCGAGCCGCTGAATGCCGCTGCTCCGATGTAATAGCCCGTCTGCCAAGTAAGGCCGATGTAGGAGTTGAGGCCGCTCCAGTCGTCGTTCTCGGCAACGACACCGCCGCTCCCGTTAAAAACGTAAAGCCACGGATCGCGCAAACCGGCGTTGTTCAGGTTGATCGTCACCCACGTGCCGGCCGCGACACCCGTCACGGTCCAGGTATCGCAAAATGTTGAGCGTCGCGACAGCTTGTCACCGGTCTGCAGAGTCCCATTGACGGTTGCAGCGATCGCCGGAGAACCGAAAAGCGTTGCGAAGAATGCCGCGAGCATGACGGCGAGCGCGGACGCGGTCACGCGCCGCTTCACGACTCCATGCCCGCCAGACACCCACACCTCCGCCGCGACTCGCACCCATGCGGGTTGCGAACCTTTACTCCGCCGTTGAACCTAAAGTCCGAGACGACAGGTTTGCAACTTGACCCTCATTTCAAGGGTGGGATAACGGTCACCCGGCGAGGGTGAATCTTTATCGCGCGGGGTGTCCCGCAGGACGCCATTCGACACGGGGCCGGTCGCGGTACAAGCGCTCGATCTCGTAGAAGCGGCGCATCTCCTCGGCGAACACGTGGACGACGACGTCGCCGTAGTCAACGAGGATCCACTGCGCCTCGGCCACGCCCTCGGAGCGCACCGGCGAGCGACCCGTCGCGTTGCGTACGCCTTCGGTCACCGCATCGGCGATGGTGCGCACGAGACGCGAGTTGCTCGCACTTGCAACGACGAACAGCGACGTAATCGGCAACACGTCACCGACGTCGATGACGACGATGTCGTGACCCTGCTTGTCGTCGGCGGCACGCGCCGCGGTGACGGCCAGGAGGTGCGTCTCGGGGTCGACGGGGTTCAGTGCCGCGTTCACGAGTCAGCCCGCGACGTTTCCGCGTACGAGTTCGGCGAACGACCCACCGAGGGTCACGACTGCATCAATGCCGTCGACACGCACCGTGCCTTCGACGCGCGCAACGTCGCCGAAGGTGTCGCGCATGATGTCGGTCAATGCATCGGCGCCATCCACCCACAGCGCCACGGTCGTCTTCACGGGTGGCAATCCTTGCACCTCGCGCACGAGACCGACGCCGATATCCAATGCGGTGAGTCGAGCGACTGCTTCGCGACTGATGAGCGGGTCGTTGAGCGAGCTGTCGATCATCACCGTCATCGACACGTCGGCGGACACGAGCGACGACGGCGCCACCGACGCAAAGATCATGAGCGTCTCGGCAACGTCGAGCGAGTACATGTCGACGCGTCGCGGATTGCGCCCGTCATCGATGACCGGTGCCGCGGCGAGCTGCCAAACCTGCATGCTCCCGGCAAACATGCGCGCGGCGAAGTTCGTCATCGACGAGAGCCCCGCCGGTGTCGCATCGACTTCGGGGGCGAGATCGAGACCGATGCCGAGGCGTTCGACGATTCCCGTCCACACCTCTTTGTGGCGCGAGAAGCGATCGGCTTCCGACTCCTGTGCACGCCGTGCGAGCAGAACGTCGACGACGCGATCGACGGGCAACGGCTGTTCGCCGGTCGTGGCGAGCACCACTTCGGTGTCGTCGGGCGCCGTCACCACGACGTCGCGATCGAGCAACACGGTGATCGCCCCGAGCGGAGCGAGCAAGTCGATGAAGTCACCGCGGCCGTAGGCGGCGGCGGTCACGAACGACACGTCGAGCACCGCCTGAGTCTCGGCAACGAGACCGTCGAGGCCGTCCTCGGCGAACACCTCGGCGAGACGACTGCTCGTGTCACCGGCCGCCACTTCGGTTGCC
>JBIIDI010000168.1:0-2642 GCA_044238425.1 Ilumatobacteraceae bacterium | reverse complement strand
GCATGCCGCGACGCACGCGTCGACCGTCGATTGCTCGCTGATGTCGCCAACGATCGACGCGACGATTGCGCCACCGATTTCGGTGCGCAGATCGTCGAGACGCTGTGCGCTCACGTCGGTGACGACGAGTCGGGCGCCTTCGGCGGCGAGCCGCACCGCCGTGGCCCGACCGATGCCGGACCCGGCTCCGGTGACGATCGCCGTGCGACCGTCGAAACGATGCGGTGTGTGTTGGGCAGTCATGAGACTCCTCCTCCGTCACCATCCTCGCCGACGGCGCGACCGAGCACGTGGGCACCAACGGGCGCGGTGACGAGCTGCAGCAGAACGATGACGACAATCTTCGTCACGTCGCTGAAGTACGCAAGTTGCAGACCGGCAGCAAGGCCGCAGCACACCACGCCGAGGGTCGCGGGCTTCGTCGCAGCGTGCATCCGCGCCCGGGTGTCGCCGAGCCGGTGCAGGCCGATCGACGCGACGAGGGCCAGCAGCGCACCGACGGCGAAGAGGGCCACCGACGCGACGTCTCGCACCATCGCAAGTACCTCACTCATGGCGGCCTCCACGGCGCGCCTCGATGAACCGGGCGACGGTCACCGACGTGAGGAACCCGAGCAGGCCGAGCACGACTGCGAGGTCGAGCTGCAGGCCGTCATCGGTGCGCGCGGCCGCGACGAGGAGTCCGCACGTGATGACGGCGGTGAGCGTGTCGAGGGCGACGGCCCGGTCACCGAGCGATCCGGGGCGCACGATCCGCACGACGACGAGCACGGCCGCCACCGCGAGCACCCCGAGAATGACCGAGTCGAGGAACGTCGTGGACACCGCGACGATCATGCACCCTCCTTGCGAACGATGGTGACGGCCGATGCAACGCGCCGCTCGAGATCGAGAATCTCGCGACGGAAGCCGTCGGGATCGACCTCACCGAGCACGTGCACGTGCAAGGTGAGCGAGTCGTCGAGCTCGAGGGTCATGGTGCCCGGCGTGAGGGTGATGAAGTTGGCGACGATCGCTCCGATGAACCGCGAGCCGTACTGCAACTGCACGGTGAGTACGCGGGTGGACGTTCGGTCGGCGTTCGGCGCGACGACGGCGAGCACGACCCGGAAACTCGACACGACGAGGCTGCGGGCGACGAACGCACCCGTCTTCACCGCATTCCACGGTCGCAAGCGGTGCGTCACACCGGCGCGGTCGGCAAACAGCCAGTGAACGAGCCCCACCACGATCACACCCGAGGCGACGTTGGCGACGGACACCTCGCCCCACAATGCGACCCACATGACGAGCAGAGCCAGCGATCGGGGAATCACGGCGCACCCCTCACTGCCGACACGTACGTCGCGGGATTCGTCATCTCGCGCGCGGCATCGAGCGAGAAGTCGTAGAGGGGTCCGCTGTAGACGGCGATGACGACGGTGACTGCAACGAGTGCAACGGTTGCCGCTGCCATGGTCGGATGGTGGCGCAGTACTCCCCTCACGGTGCTTCGTGACACGGGCTCGACCTCACCCCAGAACGCGTTCGTCCAGATCTTCACCATTGACGTGAGCGTGAGCGCGCTCACGAGAAGGGCGACACCGACGACGACGTACTGGCCGGCGTCGACGCCCGATCGCACGAGGAGGAACTTGGCGACGAAACCGGAGAACGGCGGAATTCCGGCCAGGCTGAGCGCCGGCAGCATGAACAGCACCGCGAACAGCGGCGAGCGACGCGCGAATCCGCCCACGTTGTCGAACGAACTACTGCCCGAGTCACGCTCCATGATTCCTTCGACGAGGAAGAGCGCGGTCTTCACGGGGATCTGGTGCACGAGGTACAGCAGGGTTGCCGCAAGCGCCGCCGCCCCACCCACGCCGATGCCGAACACCATGTAGCCGATCTGGCTGACGATGTGGAAGGACAGCAGTCGCTTCATGTCGTAGTGAGAGATCGCGCCGAGCACGCCGATGAGCATCGTCGCCGCCCCCACCCACAAGACGAGATCGCTGAGCGCATCGGGGAACAGCAGCGTCTGCGTGCGCATGATGCAGTACACGCCGACCTTCGTCAGCAATCCGGCGAACACCGCAGTCACCGAACTGGGCGCGGCGGGATACGCATCGGGGAGCCAGAAGAACAGGGGAAAGACGGCCGCCTTCATTCCGAACGCGACGAGGAGCAGGAGTTGCAGTCCCGTCGCCACGGGTCCGGGAAGAGCGGCAAGTCGCTCGGGCAGCTCGGCCATGCTCACCGTGCCCGTCGCCGCGAAGATGAGGCCGATTGCCATGAGCAACACGAGCGATTCGAGCACGTTGAGCACGACGTACGTCGTACCCGACTTGATCTGTTCGTCCTTTCCCTCGAGGGTAAGCAGCACGTAGCTCGCCATGAGCATGATCTCAAATGCAACGAAGAGGTTGAACAGGTCGCCGGCCAGGAACGACTGTGCAATGCCGGCAACCATCACCATGTACGTCGGGTGGTAGAACCACGAATGCTCGTCGGCCGCACGTTGCCCGATGGCAAACACCAGCACGGCGATCACCGTGACCAAAGCAATGGCGACGAGAATCGCGGCCGTTCGGTCGGCGACGAGGGTGATCGCGATCGGTGCCGGCCAGCCACCGAGACGTGTCACCTGAATCTCGCCGGGT
>JBIIDI010000167.1:0-2664 GCA_044238425.1 Ilumatobacteraceae bacterium | reverse complement strand
TCCGATTCCGGATCCACCGCCGGTGACGAGTACTCGTTGCATTGGCGCATGGTAACCCACACGCCAGGTTCGTTGGTTCGGCACTACTCTCGGCGCGGGGGAAGGGGGAGCGATGACGGTCGTCGTTCAACCGCGCGCGAGCGCGAATCGATTCGGAACGAACGTCGTCGTCGGCATGACGGCACTTGCCGTCGGCGTCGGTGCATCGCTCGGATTTCTCTACGGATTCCTCGCCCCGGAGATTCGCGAGTTCTTCGGAGTCGACCGGGCCCGTGCCGGCCTGCTCGTCAGCGCATACTTCGGTGCAACCGGCGTGATGTCGATTCTCAGCGGCTTCATCGCCGATCGCGTGTCGGCCAAGCGCGTCGTTGCAGCAGCCATCGGTGTGCTCGCGGTGATGGTGTTCGTCGCCGCCGGATCGAACTCGTACTGGACGCTCCTCGTCGTGTCGATTTTCGGCGGTGCGTGTTACGCACCGATCAACACCGGCACCAACGTGGCACTCGCCAACGTGGTCCCGCTCGAGAAACGCGGCGCGGCATCGAACGCGAAAACGATGGGCGTGCCGTTGCTCGTGTCGACCGGAGCATTTTTCGCACCCGTGGTGGGGCAGGCATTCTCGTGGCGCGTCCCCCTCATCGCCTGCGGTGTCGTTGCGGTTGTCGCGTTCTTCGCTGCACTCGTCATCGTGCCGAACGTGACGAGCATCAAGCGTGGCGAGGTGGGTCGCAAGCCGCCGAAGGGCTTCTGGCGCGTGCCGATCGCCGCGTTTTTCCTGCTCATCGGCAGCCAGCCCGTGTATTCGTGGTCGATTTCGTTCCTCGTCGAGGACATGAACGTCGGCAAGTTCCAGGCGGGGTCCGTCGTCGGGGTGGCGAGCCTTATCGGTGCGGTGAACATGGTGTTGCTCGGTCGCATGTCGGACCGACTCGGTTTGTCGTCGCGGCGCATCTTCCTCATGGCACTCACGCTCACGCTGTCGCTGTCCCAATTCGTCATCACCGCAGGCGATCGCTTGTGGCTGGCATTGATCATCCTGGGAGTGGGCCTGGCGATCGTCACGCAACTTGCCGCAATCGGTACGATGCACGCGCTCATCATCGACTTGTGTCCCGGTGCCGCGGGTCGCGGGTCGGGCCTGACGATGACCGGGTACTACCTCGGTGCACTTGCCGCACCGGTGAGTTTCGGGTTCATCGCCGACCGCGTCGGGTATTCGTGGGCCTGGGCCTATTGCGGAGTGTGCGCAGCCCTGTCGATGTTGTTCTTCTGGAGCACCAAGTGGGTGCGTCGCGATGCACCCGTCGCAACGACGACGGCGGCTGCTACAGCTTGAAGATGCGCTTGGCGTTGCCGCCGAGGATCGCCGCCGCACCGCCGCTCGGCAGAGTCAGTGCGTTGATCATTTCCTGGTAGCCGTCCTCGACGTCCCACCCGGCGAAGTTCGAGCCGAGCAGAACGCGGTCGACTCCCTCGGTGTCGACGAGGAACTGCAACGCGTCGAGTCGGTGCACCGCGGTGTCCCAGCTCAGCTGCTGCCACTGCTCGTCGAAGGGTCGCGACAGAAGTCCCTTGCCCCACGGACGCTTCTCGAGCGCGGCGATGAGACGTCCCTTTTGGTACGGCGCAAAACCTCCGCCGTGGGCGACGTGCACGTGCAACTTCGGGTGACGATCAAGCACGCCGCCGAACAAGAGATGCGCAACGGCGAGACCTTCGTCCATCGCGAATCCGTAGATGACGTCGAGATCCCACTTGTCGAAGAAAGGACCGGCGGGTTGGAACGAGCCTCGCGGCGCCGGATGAATGACGACCGGCACGCCGAGCTTTTCGTGCTCGGTCCACAGTTGTTCGAAGCGGGAATCCGAGAGGGGGAGTCCTGCCACGTCGGTGCCGATGTACGAGCACACCATGCCGAGATCCTTCACCGCGCGGTGCAGCTCGCGGCACGACGCATCGACGTCCTGCAAGGGCAGCGCGGCGGCACCGATGAGCGTGGGATGTTCGGCACAGATGCGCGCAACTTCGTCGTTGTGAGCGAGGTTGAACGGCACGGCATCCTTTGCCGGCTGGTGGTAAAAGTACGTGATCGGGTTCGGCGACACGAGCTGCTTCTTGATTCCGAGCTGTGCCATCTTCTCGACGCGCATCGACGGTTCGGAAAAGGGGCTGTTCGTGAACTTCACGTTCTCGAGCACGTAGTCACCCGCACGGAAGAACGGCGTTCCGTCTGCGCGAACACCCATCTCGGGTCCGGCGTTCCCGCAAGTGCCCATCACCCCCGGAAGTAGGATGTGAGCGTGCACGTCGATGATGTCGATGGTCCCCATGCGGCAACCTTAGCCCCGGGTCAATCGGCCGAGTCCGCGATCGCCGGCCGCATTGCACGTGCCGTCAGCGGCAACTTCGAGAAGAATCGCGACAAGCTCGCGGCGAAGAATCAACTTTTCGTGCGGGACCGCATCGCCGCTCTCGTCGACGACGGATCGTTCGTCGAAGACGGTTTGCTCGCGAACACGATCGCCACCGATTTGCCAGCGGACGGAGTCGTCACCGGTGTCGGTCGCGTCGACGGCCGCCCCGTCGTCGTCGTTGCCAACGACAACACGGTGAAGGCCGGGTCGTGGGGTGCGCGCACGGTCGAAAAAATCATTCGCGCCACCG
>JBIIDI010000063.1:0-9737 GCA_044238425.1 Ilumatobacteraceae bacterium | reverse complement strand
GATCTTCCTACGGGTGACCACGCAACTAGCGTGAGATCGCCATGGCCGGTGATCACGCGACTCCTTCTTCTACGGCAACGACCGACCGTCGTCTGAAGCCGTACCACCTCTCCATCCTCATCGGATGCGGGATCGGAATCTTCACCCTCGTGTCGGGCATCGTCCCGACGCTCACCGGATGGGAGAGTGACTCCCCGATCCACCGCACCGTGTTCGGAGGCATCCCCGATCCGTTGAAGGTGGCCTTTTACACGGTCATCCCGGTGATGCTCATCTGGGGTTCGTTGCGCTTCGCCGATCGCGTGCGCAACTGGGAACGCGGCGCACCCGAGCGTCGCAGCACGAATGCACGCAACGTGAAGCGCCGTCTCGCCGACTTCCGTGCCGGCGTGTACATGAAGACGCTGCTGCGCGACAGTGCCGCGGGTCTCATGCACTCGATGATCTACTTCGGATTCCTCGTGCTGCTCGGCGTCACGACCGTGCTCGAGATCGACCACCAGCTGCCGCCGAGCCTGAAGTTCCTGCACGGCGACGTGTACAAGGGGTACGCGCTCGTCGGTGACGTTGCCGGTGTCGTCTTCACGGCGGGAGTCGTGTGGGCGATTCTGCGCCGCTACGTCCAGCGTCCGTACCGCATCCGCATCAAGTCGAAGCCCGAACATGCCGCCATCCTCGGGGTGCTCCTCGCGATCGGCGTGAGCGGCTTCGGTGCCGAAATGTTCCGCATCGCCGCCGGTCAGGCAGCGGGGGAGAACCTCGATTACGAGCGCTGGAGCGTCGTCGGATACCCGCTCGCCCAGCTCGTCAACGGTGCTTCGGTCGGCAATCTGCAGTGGTGGCACCAGGCGTGGTGGGTGTTCCACGTGCTCACGTTCATCGCGTTCCTCGCCCTGCTGCCGATCACGATGCTGCGCCACGTCTTCACGTCGCCGCTGAACATGTACCTGCGCGACCGCGAGCGCCCGAAGGGTGCGATGCGGGCGATGCCGAACCTCGCCGAGACGTCGCTCGAGTCCTTCGGCGCACGCGTCGTTGAGGACTTCACCTGGAAACAGTTGCTCGATCTTGATGCCTGCACGATGTGCGGTCGGTGCACGAGCGTGTGCCCGGCACATGCCACGGGCAAGCCGCTCGATCCGCGCGAAATCGTGCTGAAGAGCGGCGAAGTGATGGCAGCGACCGCAGCGCACGCCCCGGGTGGCCGGGTGTCACCGCCGATCGGCGTCGACTCGGAGATCACCGTCAGTGCGAACTCGCTGTTCGAGCGAATCACCGCCGAAGAAGTGTGGTCGTGCACGACGTGCAAGGCATGCGACGAAATCTGCCCCGTGAACATCGAGATCATGGACAAGATCCTCGACATGCGCCGCTACCTGTCGCTCATGGAGAGCAACTTCCCCGCCGAGCTCGGCAACGCGTACCGTGCGATGGAAAACCAGTACAACCCGTGGGGAATGAACCAGGGTGACCGCGCCGCCTGGGCGAAGGATCTCGACGTCACCGTCGTCGATCCGGGTCAGCCGTTGCAGCACGAGTACCTGTACTGGGTGGGTTGCGCAGGAAGCTTCGACGACAAGAACAAGAAAGTGACGCAGTCGATGGCCGCGCTGTTGAAGCGCGCCGGCATCGACGTGGCGATCCTCGGACCGAGCGAAATGTGCACCGGCGACAGCGCACGCCGCAGTGGCAACGAATACCTCTTCCAGATGCTCGCCACCCCGAACGTCGAGATGCTCAACGGCATGGGCGTGAAGAAGATCATCACGCAATGCCCGCACTGCTTCAACACGCTGAAGAACGAGTACCCGCAACTCGGCGGAAACTACGAAGTCGTCCACCACACCCAGTTGCTCGAGGAGCTCGTGTCGTCGGGTCGCCTCGATCTCTCGGGTGCCACGCTCAACGAGCGCATCACGTACCACGACTCGTGCTACCTCGGGCGTCACAACGACGTGTACCTCGCCCCGCGCAAGGTCGTTGGTTCGATCAAGGGAATCGAGATCGTCGAAATGCCCCGAAACGGCACGACGGGAATGTGCTGCGGTGCCGGTGGCGCGCGCATGTGGATGGAAGAAAACGTCGGAGCGAAGGTGAACGACGAGCGCGCGAAGGAAGCGATCGCCACGGGTGCGACGCGAGTCGCCACGGCCTGTCCGTTCTGCTACATCATGCTCGACGACGGCGTGAAGGGTGCGGGCAAGGACGAGAGCGAGGTGAAGGTGGCGGACATCGCCATCCACCTGCTCGACGCGATCGAGGAAGGCGAGCGCAGTCGTTCGCTGCGCGACGCGCCGCTGTCGACCTCCGCCGGCGAGTGACGACGAACTAGCGGAAGTTCTCGAAGTAGCGGCTCGGCGTCGGACCGCGCTGACCCTGGTACTTCGAACCACGAGCACCCGATCCGTACGGACGGTCGGCGGGTGTCGTCATCGTCATGAACGACACTTGACCGATCTTCATCGACGGATACAGCGTGATCGGCAGGTTCGCGACGTTCGACAGCTCGAGCGTGATGTGTCCGTCGAAGCCGGCATCGATGAACCCGGCGGTCGAGTGGATGAGGAGCCCGAGACGACCGAGCGAACTCTTTCCCTCGACGCGTGCGACGAGATCGGAAGCGATGCCGATCCGCTCCAAAGTTGAGCCGAGAACGAACTCCCCGGGATGAAGGATGAACGCCTCACCCTCGGGGATTTCGACGAGTTCGGTGAGATCGGTGAGATCCTTCTTCACGTCGATGATCGCCGTCGAATGGTTGCGGAACACGCGGAACAGGTTCGACACCTTCACGTCGATCGACGACGGTTGCAAACATGCATCGTCGAACGGATCGACGATGATCCGACCGGCATCCATCGCTTCGCGAATCGAGCGGTCGGAAAGGATCATGCGCCGCTCACCTTAGTGAATTCGTCGGTTCGGGCCCCGAGCCGTCGTTGGTACGATTTTTTGGCAATTCTGCGGGTGTAGTTCAATGGCAGAACATCAGCTTCCCAAGCTGAGAACGCGGGTTCGATTCCCGTCACCCGCTCCATGAGCCGTGCAAGACGACTGCTGCGGGAGCAGAAGTCGACGATTCTTCTCGCCGGCTGCACTCTTCTTCCGTTGCTCACCTGGTGGTTCGCTACGATCCCGGGCTTCTACTCACCCGACTCGATGGCGGTCGTCGAGCAGGTTCGATCCGGCAATTGGTCCAACGTCCACACCACTGCGTACACGGCATGGGTGTACGTCACCAGTCTCGGAGGCCGAGCATGGTCCCTCGTGACCCTGAGTCAGGTGGTCCTCATCGGAGCCGCTCTCGTCACCCTCGGTTCCCGCATCGTGCGCCGCGGCGTACCCGTCGTCGCCGTCGCCTCGTCGCTCGGATTGCTCACGATCCTCCCGCACATCGGCGGCCTCACGGTGTCGGTGTGGAAGGACGTTCCTTACGTTGCCGGTGCGCTGTTCACTGCGGCAGCACTACTGAAACTGTCCGAGTCTCGGCAGCACAACCGCGCGGGCTGGGTTCTTGTATTCACGGGACTCCTGTTTCTCGCAACCCATCGTTGGAACGGCCCGCTCACGGTCCTATTGCTTTCCGCCGGTGGAGCAATGATGTGGCGTCATCGCGGAATCCGATTCATCACCATCGGCATCGCCGCTGCCGCGATCGGCACGGCAAGTCTCGTGCTTCCCGCCCGTCTCGGTCTCGTTGACTCCGGCAACTGGCTTCTCCTCAACAGCGCACGCCTCCACGACATCGCCGTGACAGTGGCGCGTGATCCGGACTTCGCCAGGACGTCGGAGGCTCCTCTTGCCCGGGTCATGCCTATTGCTGAATGGATCGATGGCGGGAAGGACTGCACCACGCACGACACTCTCTTGTTCGAGCACCTCTCCGCCGATGTTGACAATCGCGTTGATCGGGTGATTGCACGTCGTGACGAGTTGGCATCCCTCTGGTGGTCAACGGTCGCCGAGCGACCGAACTACGTTGCCCTTGCGCGACTGTGTCGTGGGGCCGGAGCGTGGTGGCCATTCCCCGTGGTGACCCGACTGCCGAACTCGCTGTGGCCTCTCGACGCCAGCGATCCGAACCTGCGGTGGGCTCGGTACAGTCCGCCGTTGACGACTGCGGCGATCCGTGCGGCGGAGTTGACGAATTGGAATCACGCCGTGCACTGGTCGCTCACCCGACCGTTGGTGTCACTTTCCGTACTGGGTGGAGTGTTGTGGATGCTTCGACGGCGTCATCGCCTGCGCGAGTTCACCGTTGTCTGGCCGCTCGTCGCTGCAGTCATCGTGTCGGCCGGATTGACCGCCGTTGCCCACGATCCTCGCTACGTTGCCGGGGCCAACATCGTCGTGCAGGTCGTCGGAATGTCACTTCTTGGCGAAGTCGTCGCTCAGCGGCTGCGCAGAAAGCGTGCTGAGCTGGTTTAGACGAGGCTGGCGAGTGCCCACACGGCGGCGACGGCGCCGATGGCCGCCATCGTCACGCTTCGCGCAACGGGAGCACGCTCGAGGTCACCGTCTTCTTTGTGACCGCGCCGCGGAGCAACGATGGCAGCGACGTTGCCAACGACCATCGCCGCACCGAATGCAAGGACGAGCCACGCGAGCAGGTCTTCCCCGAGGAACACGGTTCAGAACCTCGGCTCGTTCTCGTCGAATACGTTCTCAAATCGCGTGTACGGCTGCACCCACGCCAGTTTGACGGTGTCGGTGGGTCCGGCGCGATGCTTTGCGACGATGATGTCGGCGAGCCCGCGGGCCGCGCTTGCGTCGTCGACGACCTCGCCGCGGTAAATGAACATGACGACGTCGGCGTCCTGTTCGATGGCGCCTGATTCACGCAGGTCGGAGAGGTTCGGTCGCTTGTCCGAACGGTTCTCGATACCGCGGCTGAGCTGACTCAACGCGATGATCGGCACGTTGAACTCACGGGCCATGAGCTTCAGGTTTCGGCTGATGTCGCTCACCTCGAGCTGACGGTTCTCCACCTTCGTGTCGCCACCCATGAGCTGCAGGTAGTCGATGACGATGAGGGCGAGATCACCGTGGCGCAACTTCGTACGACGGGCTCGCGCGCGCATCGAGCCGATCGAGGTCATGGGGGAGTCGTCGATGATGAGCGGGATGTCGAGTCGACCGACGGCACGACCGATGTCGCGCCACTGGTTCTCCGTGGGATTCGCCCCGCGCAACACCTCGGAGGGAATGCTCGCCTCGCTGGACAGCACGCGTTGTGCAAGTTCACCGGCGCTCATTTCGAGGCTGAAGAAGATGACCGGCCGCAACGACGTACGCGCAACGTTCACGGCGATGTTCAGTGCGAACGCGCTCTTTCCCATTCCCGGGCGGGCACCGATGACGTGCAACGCGCCGGGCTGCAAACCGAGGAGCAACTTGTCGAGCTTGTTGAAGCCCGTCGGCACTCCGTTCAGTGCATCGGGGTCGTTCGCCCGCTGCTCCATGAGCTCGAGTGACTGCGTGAGCAGCGGCGACAACAGCTGCCCACCTTCCGACACCTGCCCCGCGGAGACGTCGTAGATGCGGCCCTCTGCTTGATCGACGGCGTGATCGACGTCGTCGGGCTGGCTGTAGGCGATCTCGGCGATCTGCGATGCGGCGGAAATGAGATGGCGCAGCTTCGCCGCATCGCGCACGATCTTCGCGTAACGCTCGGCGTTCGAGATAGCGGGGGTGAGGTTCTGCAGTCCGACGAGAGCTTCGAGACCGCCGATCGAATCGAGCACACCGGCACGGCGCAACTCCTCACCGACGGTGACGGGGTCGACCGGTTCGCCGGCAACGCTCAGCGCGCGAATCGCATCGAAGATGCGCTGGTGCGCCGGTTTGTAGAACTCGTCGGCGACAACACCGCGTTCGAGTGCGACGGCGATTGCCTCGTCGGAAAGCAGCATCGCGCCGAGCAACGACGCCTCGGCATCGAGGTTGTGCGGAGGCACGCGTTGCAACACCGAACGGCGCTCTTCCTCGCGCGATACTGACGTCATCGACATGGCATCACCCTGCTCGTTCCGCGCTGTTCACAACAAGGGGAACAACGCTGTGGACAACGTGGGGAGGGGTGTGGATGGCTCGAGACATCGTGCACGGCTCTGCGGATGCCGCGGTACGGCGCACCCGGTCAGTCCTGTGGACAACGTGTGGAGAGTGGGTGTGCGGCGAATGACCACGCGGTGTCACGCGCGTCAGCGCGCAACGACCTCGAGGCGCACCGTTCCGACGACGTCGGCGAACAGAGCCACCGTCACCGAATGAGCACCGACGGTGCGGATCGGCTCGGCAATGTCCACCTTCTTGCGATCGAGGCTGATGCCGAACTGCTCGTCGACGGCAGCCACGATGTCGTTGGCGGTGACGGAACCGAACAGGCGACCCTCGGCACCGGCCTTCGCCGTGATCGTGACGGCGCGCTGGGCGAGAGAGGCGGCAATCGTCCGGGCCGACTCGCGGTCGGCTGCTTCACGAGCCGATCGGGCGCGCTGCATTGCAGCGGCCTGAGCGACCGTGCCCTCGCTCGCCTCGACGGCGAGACCCTTGGGGAGCAGATAGTTGCGGGCGTGACCGGACGAGACGGTGACGATGTCACCGCGACGACCTATGCCGGCGACGTCGGAGCGGAGCAACACTTGCATGATCAGGCCTCCTCGCGCGCCGTTTCGGGTGCGGTCGTGACGGTGACGTCACCGCCCGTTGCCGCGGCAACTTCGGCGTATGACGCCGGAGTCTCGGCATCCTCGCGGCGATCGTCACGACGATCGTCGCGACTGCGCGGGCCGCGCACTGCGGCAACACGCTTCGTGTACGGCAAGAGCGCCATTTCGCGGGCGTTCTTCACTGCCGTGGCGATGTCACGCTGCTGCTGGGTGTTCGTGCCGGTCATGCGTCGCGCGCGCAACTTCGAGCGGTCCGACATGAACCGCTGCAGGAGATTGACGTCCTTGTAATCGATGTACTCGATCTTCTCGGGCGTCAGCGGGTTGGGGCGCTTCTTGTGCTTGCGCATCGCCATCTTGGCGGCGCGAAGTTTGTTCTTCTTGCTCGTCATTGTTCAGTCTCCGTGGTGTGCAGTCTCGTGATGTGAATGTCGTGGGTTGTCAGAACGGCTCTTCGCCGTCGAAAGGATTGGCGTCGGCTGCGGGTGCGCTGGAGGCACCCTTGCCGCCACCTTCGCCGCGCGGTGTGCGCTCGACCTGAGCGGTTGCCCAGCGCAGGCTGGGTCCGAGTTCGTCGGCGATGACGTCGATGGCGGTGCGCTTGTCGCCGTCACGAGTGGTGTACTCGCGCTGCTCGAGGCGGCCGGTGACGACGACTCGCGTTCCCTTGCCGAGCGACGCCGCGGCGTTCTCGCCGAGCTGCCCCCAGGCGGTGACGTTGAAGTACGACGTCTGTTCCTGCCATTCGCCGTTCACCTGGTAGCGACGCCCGACGGCAATGCCGAACGAGGCAACGGCGCGACCGTTGGCAGTGAAGCGGAGTTCCGGGTCGCGGGTGAGGTTCCCGACGAGAGTGATCGTGTTGTCTGCCATGTCACTGGCTCCTTCGTGAGTGTGCGGTGTGGATCGAACCCGACGTGGCGACTACTTCGCGGCGCTGCCGAGCAGCCCGCGACGTGCAGCCTCATGATCGGGAAGTCGAAGCAACTTGTGTCGCAACACGTCGTCGGACAGACGAAGCGTGCGCTCCACTTCATCCATTGCACCGGCAGGTGCAACGAGATTGAAGACGGCGTAGTAGCCGTCGGATTGCTTCTTGATCGGGTAGGCCAGACGGCGCCGGCCCCACCAATCGGGCGTGCCGTGTACGGTCCCGCCCACCGCGGTGACCGACTTCGTCACCGAGCTGACCCAACTGTGTGCGGCGTTCTCGTCGAGTGCGCCACTCACGATGACCATCAATTCGTATGGTCGCATGTGTAAGTACTCCCTTCGGACACGATCACGCGGATCGTGGCCCCCGTGGGGGCAGGGTGAATATGACGTATGGAGCGTATCGGCACCACATCACGATGCCACGGGGGTGTTACGACGTTGTCGTTCGTTGCCGCCGTCGTTTCGCGCCAGTACTGCCTATGTGGCGTGACGCTGCGTGAATCCGCCGAGCGGCACCATGCGCAGAAGGTGGTGCCACCAGCACTCACGGCACACCTCGACGACGTACGACGCATACACGGTGCGTCCGACGTCGTACTGCGCGAGCTCGGATTCTTTCGTGATGCACCGCCCCGACTTCGGCAGTCGCGGGCCGAACACGTACGTCACGCGCACGGTCATCGCCTGCTCACAGATCGGACAGCGCACACGGGACGGCACTCCGTAGGCAACGGCGGCACGACGCAGATCGGGATGGGCGTCGCACACGTCGTGCGGCGCCAGTTGTCCCGAGCGCACCTTGTCGATGACGTTGCGCCGCACGAAACGATGATCGACGACACCGCCGCGCAGACTTCTCTCGTCGGGTGCGTCGCTCGGTTTACGAACCGAATCCTGTGAGCGACGCCGCGTCATGGCGCGAGATTAGC
This sequence comes from Ilumatobacteraceae bacterium, assembly GCA_044238425.1. Taxonomy (GTDB): domain Bacteria; phylum Actinomycetota; class Acidimicrobiia; order Acidimicrobiales; family Ilumatobacteraceae; genus F1-60-MAGs027. Next base: position 1,201 of record JBIIDI010000063.1, on the reverse strand, counting down.
CCCGACGTGCCCACCACTCGTCGAGTCGGGCGCGAATCTTCTCGTCACCAATGAGTCCCTCTTCGAGACGAATCTCCATGAGGAAATCGAGTGCGTCGCCGACGGCGCGGCCCGGTGCGATACCGAGATGTTCCATCACCGCGGCTCCGTCCATCTCCGGGCGCAACGCGGCAAGTTCCTCCGCAGCGGCAAGCTCGTCGATGCGTGCCTCGAGTTGGTCCATCCGCTTGTTCAGCGCATCGACCTTGCGTTCGCTGCGCGTCGTGCAGTCGCACCGCACGAGCACGTTGAGTTCAGTGAGCACGTTTCCCGCGTCGCGCACGTAACGGCGCACCGCGGAATCGGTCCACCCCATTTGATACGTATGAAACCTGCCGCTGAGGAACACGAGCTGGGTGATGCGTTCGATGTCGTCGTTCGAGTAGCGCAACGCGCGCAGACGTTCCTTCGTCATTCGCGCACCGACGACTTCGTGGTGGTAGAAGGTCATGCCCTTGCCCGGAAGCACCTTGCGCGTGCGGGGTTTGCCGATGTCGTGAAAGAGCGCCGCGAGACGGGTGATCCGGAAGTCACCGGGCATTTCGCGCCGCACGTTGTCGACGACGGCGAAGGTGTGCGTGAGCACGTCCTTGTGCCGGTGGATCGGATCCTGTTCGAGCGAGAGACCGGGAAGTTCGGGAAGGAACCGATCGGCGAGCCCGTATTCCACGGCGAACCGCAGGCCGAGACCGGGGGAGTCGGTGACGATGAGCTTGTCGAATTCGTCACGAATCCGCTCGGCGGACACGATCGAGAGTCGTTCGTTCAGTGCGCGCACGGCATCCATGAGTCCCTGAGTCGGCACAACGTCGAGTGCGGAGATGAATCGTGCGGCGCGCAACATCCGCAGCGGATCGTCGGTGAAGCTCACCTCCGGCGACAACGGCGTGCGCAGGATCCGCGCCGTGAGGTCTTGCAACCCGTTGTACGGATCGACGAGCGTCGGGGCGTCCGACGTCAACTCGAGCGCCATCGCGTTGATGGTGAAGTCGCGACGTGACAAGTCGACGAGCACGTCGTTGGAGAACTTCACGTCGGGCTTGCGCGACTCGGGATCGTACGCCTCGGCGCGATGCGTCGTGATCTCGAGCGTGCGGCCGTTGCGCAGGGCCGCAATGGTGCCGAACCGCTCGCCCTGCGTCCAGAGATTGTCCGTCACTCC
>JBIIDI010000166.1:0-2695 GCA_044238425.1 Ilumatobacteraceae bacterium | reverse complement strand
AAGTTCCGCATGGGCGTTTCCGACGATCTGCTCACGTACCTCGATACCGGTCGCATCTGCCGCGATGCCGGCGCGGCGGCAATTGCGTTGCACGCGCGCACTGCCGAGCAGCACTACGCACCGAGTGCGCGATGGGCGGCGATCGCCGAGTTGAAGCGCGCGGTTCCCGACGTTCCCGTGCTCGGCAACGGCGACATCTGGCATGCCGACGATGCGCTGCGCATGGTCGCCGAGACGGGTTGCGACGGCGTCGTCATCGGACGCGGCTGTCTCGGCAAGCCGTGGATCTTTCGCGACCTCATCGATGCATTCGCGGGTCGCGACGTTCGTCCCGCACCGACGCTCGGCGACGTGTGCAGCGTCATGATCGGACACGTTGCTGCACTCGTCGAGCACTACGAGCGACTCGGATTCGCCGATGCCGACTCGCGCGCCGCGCGCGAGTTCCGCAAGCACGCGGGCTGGTACCTCACCGGATACCCGGTCGGTCCCGAGATGCGACGTCGGTTCGCCGAGATCGGGCATCCCGACGACCTCGCACGACTCGTTGGCGAGGTCGACCCGGGCACGGTCGTCGTCGACGGAGGCGACCGTCTGCCGCGCGGACACACGAACGGACCGATCCACGTCGTACTTCCGCACGGGTATCTCGACAACCTCGACGACCTCGTCGCTCCCGACGATGACGACGTCATGGCAATGAGCGGCGGCTGAATTGTGAACGACGGGGATTCCCGTGCGTCGATCGTTCTCGCGTCGCGATCACCCCGGCGTCGTGAGATCCTCACCGCGATGGGGGTGGCATTCGACGTCGACGCGGCGAACGTCGACGAATCACCGTTGGCGAACGAATCCCCGCGGGCGATGGTCGAACGCCTTGCGCGGGACAAGGTTGCGCAGGTGGCGGCACGGCACCCCGGTCGGATCGTGCTCGGCGCCGACACGACGATCGATCTCGACGGTCGTTCGCTCGGAACGCCCGCCAACGTCGCCGAGGCACGCGCGACGCTGCGGGCATTATCGGGCCGCACCCATTTCGTGCACACCGCGGTCGTTGCGGCACGGGATGCGCAGGTGGAGGCGCGGGTGGAAACGGCGGTCGTCGAATTCGTTCCGCTCGACGACGTCACCCTCGAGGAGTATCTCGCGACGGGGGAGTCGCTCGACGTCGCCGGCGCGTACGCCATCCAGGGGCGCGCGGCGCATCTCGCGTCGCTACGGCGGGGTTCGTTCAGCACGGTCGTCGGCCTGCCCGTTCATGCCGTGGCCGACGTCCTGACGCGGCTCGGGTTGTCAGTCGCCGGCCCCGGGGCCTAGCCTTAGCACTCGCCCGAGGAGAGTGCTAAGGCTCGATCCGGGCGCGAAATCAGCCGAAAACCCAGATCCAAACCGCAAGGAAGGACGATCATGAACTTGAAGCCCCTCGATGACCGTGTCGTGGTGAAGCCCTCGGACGCCGAGCAGACGACTGCCTCGGGGCTCGTCATCCCCGACACCGCCAAGGAAAAGCCGCAGCAGGGCACCGTGCTCGCCGTCGGCCCCGGACGCTGGAGCGATGACGAAGGCAAGCACTTCGCCCTCGACGTGAAGGTCGGCGACGTCGTTCTCTACTCGAAGTACGGCGGCACCGAAGTCACCCACAAGGGTGAGGACCTCCTCATTCTCACGAGCCGCGACATCCTCGCGATCGTTGGCAAGTAGTCGACAAGTACACCCCTGAACACGATCGAAAGAACGACAACCACATGGCAAAGATCCTGAAATTCGACGAAGAGGCGCGCCGCGCACTCGAGGCGGGCGTGAACAAGCTCGCCGACGCAGTGAAGGTGACCCTCGGACCCAAGGGCCGCAACGTCGTGCTCGACAAGAAGTTCGGCGCGCCGACGATCACCAACGACGGTGTGTCGATCGCGAAGGAAGTCGAGCTCGAGGACCCCTTCGAGAACATGGGCGCACAGCTCGTGAAGGAAGTGGCGACGAAGACGAACGACGTCGCCGGTGACGGAACGACGACCGCCACGGTTCTTGCCCAGGCGATGGTCACGCACGGCATGCGCAACGTTGCCGCCGGTGCGAACCCGATGGGCTTGAAGCGCGGTATCGAGAAGGCGGTTGCAGCCGCCGTCGAGGCAATCAAGTCGCAGGCGAAGGAAGTCGACGACAAGGGCGACATCGCCAACGTCGCGACGATCTCCGCCGCCGACGCGGCGATCGGCAAGGTCATTGCCGATGCAATCGACAAGGTCGGCAAGGACGGCGTCGTCACGGTCGAGGAGTCGAACACGTTCGGCATCGAGCTCGAGTTCACCGAGGGTATGCAGTTCGACAAGGGCTATCTCTCGCCGTACTTCGTCACCGACCAGGACCGTCAGGAAGCGGTGCTCGAGGATCCGTACATCCTCTTCCATGCCGCGAAGATCTCGACCGTCCAGTCGATGCTCCCGCTGCTCGAAGCCGTCATGAAGACGGGCAAGCCGTTGCTCATCATCGCCGAGGACGTCGAGGGCGAAGCACTCGCGACACTCGTCGTCAACAAGATCCGCGGCACGTTCAACTCGTCGGCCGTCAAGGCTCCGGGCTTCGGCGACCGCCGCAAGGCGATGCTGCAGGACATGGCGATCCTCACGGGTGGTCAGGTCATCAGCGAGGAAGTCGGCCTGAAGCTCGAGAACGCAACACTCGACCTGCTCGGTCG
>JBIIDI010000003.1:0-31318 GCA_044238425.1 Ilumatobacteraceae bacterium | reverse complement strand
GGGTGAGCGGATGTGCACTGCTCGGTGCGCGCGCCGACTTCGACGACTGGGCCGACCAGCCGCGGCGGTTGCTCGAGTACGCGCGTGAAGTCGGCGCCATTCGTACTCCCGGATTTCCGGCGAACATCGACGAGTGGAGCCGTGAGTTGCGTCGCTTCCGTCCGACCGATGCGGCGCGCAGGTACGCACCGCGACCGTTGCTGCTCATGCACGGAGACGAGGACGAGCGCGTGCCCGAGAGCGACTCGCGCGTTCTCGCCGAAGCGCACGGCTCGGCGGAGTTGAACATCATCCCCGGTGGCGGACACAGGCTGCGCCACGATCCGCGGGCAATCGCGATACTGCTCGGCTGGCTCGATCGTCAGCGGTTGTAGCCGCGCGGGTGGCTGCGGTGCCACTCGTACGCGCTCGAGATGATCTCGCGCAGATCGCGCGTGGCGCGCCAGTTGAGCACGCTGCGGGCGCGAGTCGGATCGGCGTAGATCGTGCTCGGATCACCCGCTCGTCGCGCGACGATCTCGTGGGGAACCGGACGTCCGGTGATCGACTCGGTCATTTCGATCAACCGGAGCACCGACGTACCGTGACCCGTGCCGACGTTGCACGCCATCGACTCGCCGCCCCGTGCGAGGTAGTCGAGCGCCTTCACGTGCGCCTCTGCGAGGTCTTCGACGTGGATGTAGTCGCGCACGCACGTGCCGTCGGGGGTGGGGTAGTCATTGCCGAACACGCTGAGCTGCGGTTGCTCGCCGAACAGCACCTTCATGACGACCGGCACGAGGTTCTGCGTCGCCGACCAGTCCTCGCCGATCTCGGCCGATGAGTGGGCGCCGGCGGCGTTGAAGTATCGCAAGCTCACCGATCGGAGTCCGATCGCACTGCACGAGGCGAGGAACCGTTCGATCGTCGCCTTCGTGTCGGCGTACACGCTCTCGGGGGCGAGGGGTTCGTCCTCGGTGACGGGCGTGCGCGAGGGCGTGCCGTACACCGCTGCCGACGAGGAAAAGACGATGCGCCCGACGTCGTTGGCGAGCAACGACTCGACGAGCGAGATGGAGCCGGCGACGTTGTTGCGCCAGTACATGAGCGGTCGCTGCATCGATTCGCCGACCGCCTTGTATGCGGCGAAGTGGATGACCTCGGTGACTCCGTAACGTCGGCACGTGCGCGACACTGTTCGTTCGTCGGCAATGTCACCGACGACGACGTCGACTTCCTTGTCGACCGCATCGCGGTACCCGCGTTCGAGCGAGTCGAGAACGACCACGTCTCGCCCGCGTTCCCGCAGCAGACGAACCGTGTGCGAACCGATGTAGCCGGCTCCGCCGGTGACGAGAACCGTCATGAACGCGTCTTCGCGCGCAAGGGTTTGCTCGCCTTGTCGCGGTCGCGCGCCTTTTCCCGTTTCTTGAACGCGCGCACTTTCAGCAGCGCCTCCTGCGACGTGATGTCGGCGACGGTGCGCATGCGGTGATCGCTGAACGGGCCGGCGGCCTTTTCCCACCCCTGCGGACGGATGCCGAAGCGCTTGGCGAGGAGTGCGATGAAGATTTGTGCTTTTTCCTCACCGAAGCCCGGGAGCGTACGCAGCCGCTTCTTCAGTTCGGCCGCATCCTCGACCGTGTGCCACACGTTCGCACCGCGACCCTTGTACTCGTCGGCGAGGATGACGCACAGCGCGTGGATGCGGCGAGCCATGGATGCCGGAAACCGGTGGATCGCCGGCTTCTCCACGCACAGCGCGACGAACTTCTCCGGATCCATGCGTGCGATGCGCGTGGCGTCGAGGTGTCCGAGCCGTTGGCGCAGCGTGTACGGACCGGTGAACGCCCATTCCATCGGCACCTGCTGATCGAGGAGCATGCCGATGAGCAGGGCAGTGCCGTCGGAACGCAACAGGCGGTCGGCCGCCGGAATGCCCGTGACGTAGAGATCGCTAGGCATGGAGCGGATTCACCGCCTCGGGGTCGAGGTCGTAACGGGCGATCGCATCGGCGACAACTGTAGGTGCCACCGACCCGGCCTCGCTCAACGCATGCAGCGTCGCCACGACGACGTGCCCGGCGTCGATCTCGAAGTGCCGGCGCAGCGCCTCGCGCGTGTCGCTGCGCCCGAAACCGTCGGTGCCGAGCGGAACGAACGCACGGTTCGGCACGAAGCGGGCAATTTGTTCGGGTACGATGCGCATGAAGTCGCTCGTTGCGACGATCGGGCCCGTTCCGTTGCCGAGCAGACGCTCGACGTGCGACGCACGCTTGGGTGCGGTGGGGTGGAGTCGATTCCAGCGCTCGGTCTCGAGTGCGTCTTCGCGCAGACACTTGTACGACGTCACCGACCACAGGTCGCAGCCAACGCCGTAGTGCGAGAGCAGCTCGTCGGCGGCCGCGCGCACGGCGGTGTGCGCACTGCCCGAGAAGAGCAGTGTCGCGCGCAAGGTTGCCTCGGGAGCCGCGCTCCACCGGTACGCACCGCGAACGATGTCGTCGGCGACACCGGCGGGCATCGCCGGCATCGTGTAGTTCTCGTTGTACAACGTGACGTAATAGAAGACGTCCTTTGCATCGGCGCCGTACATCTCGTGGATGCCGTGGCGCACGATCGTCGCCACTTCGTAGGCGAACGCCGGGTCGTAGGCGCGGCACGGGGGGACCGTGCTCGCGAGCAACAGCGAATGACCGTCCTGGTGCTGCAGGCCCTCGCCGAGCAGCGTCGTGCGTCCGGCCGTGGCACCGAGGAGGAAGCCCCGCGTGCGCGCATCGGCCGCCTGCCAGATGAGGTCACCGACGCGTTGGAACCCGAACATCGAATAGAAGGTGTAAAACGGCACCATCGGAACGCCGCGCGTCGAATACGAGGTTCCCGCGGCGATGAACGACGCGAGGCTGCCGGCCTCCGTGATTCCCTCCTCGAGAATCTGCCCCGAAGTCGATTCGCTGTAGGACAGCAGCAGGTCGTGGTCGACCGGTTCGTACTTCTGCCCCTGCGCGGCGTAGATCTTCAGTTCGCGGAAGAGTGAGTCCATGCCGAACGTGCGCGCCTCGTCGGGGATGATCGGCACGACACGCTCGCCGAAGGACTTGTCGCGTGCAAGGTTGCGCAACAGGCGCGTGAAGCCCATCGTCGTACTCACGGCCTGGTTGTTGCTGCCCGCCTCGAACTCGCGGAATGCGTCGTCGGACGGCAGTTGCAGCGGACGGCGAATCGTCGCACCGCGCTTCGGCAGGAATCCGCCGAGTGCGCGACGACGTTCGACGAGGTACTGGTATTCGACGCTGTCCTCGGGCGGTCGGTAATACGGGGGCGCGTCCGCTTCGAGCAACGCATCGGGGATCTCGTCGTTGAGGTGGAGTCGCGAGCGCAGCGCGCGCAACTGATCGACCGTCATCTTCTTGATCTGGTGAGTGGCGTTGCGGCCCTCGATTTCGGGGCCGAGAGTCCAGCCCTTCACCGTCTTGCAGAGGATCGCCGTCGGTCGGCCGGAACCGAGGTTGTCCGACGCGGCCTTGAATGCGGCGTACAACTTGCGGTAGTCGTGTCCACCGCGCGGAAGCAACTGCAGGTCCGCGTCCGACAAGTGCGACACGAGTTCGCGCAGGCGGGGATCGGGACCGAAGAAGTTCTCGCGGATGTAGTTGCCGTCCTCGACCGTGTAGCGCTGGAATTCACCGTCGACGGTCGTGTTCATCTTGTTCAGCAGCACCCCGGACACGTCGCGGGCAAGAAGCTCGTCCCACTTCGAGCCCCAGATCACCTTGATGACGTTCCATCCCGCGCCGCGGAAGACTGCCTCGAGTTCCTGGATGATCTTGCCGTTGCCGCGTACCGGTCCGTCGAGTCGTTGCAGGTTGCAGTTGACGACGTAGACGAGGTTGTCGAGGTGTTCGCGCGATGCGAGCGAGATCGCACCGAGCGTCTCGGGTTCGTCGGTCTCGCCGTCGCCGAGGAACGCCCACACGCGGCTCGCCGTCGTGTCGTCGAGTTTGCGGTTGGTGAGGTAGCGGTTGAAGCGCGCGTGGTACAGCGCGGTGATCGGGCCGAGACCCATCGACACGGTGGGGAACTCCCAGAAGTCGGGCATCAGCCGCGGATGCGGGTACGACGACAGGCCGCCGCCGTTGCGACCGATCTCGCGCCGGAAGTGATCGAGGTCGTCTTCGTTGAGCCGGCGTTCGATGAAGGCACGCGCGTAGATGCCCGGAGCTGCGTGTCCCTGGAAGTACACGTGGTCGCCGGGTTGGCCGTTGTCGCGACCGCGGAAGAAGTGGTTGTATCCCACTTCGTACAGGGCTGCCGACGATGCGAAGGTCGACAAGTGACCACCGATTCCCTCGGCGGCGGCGTTCGCGCGCACGACCATGACGGCCGCGTTCCAGCGGATGTAGGCGCGGATGCGCCGCTCGAGGTACTCGTCGCCCGGGAACCACGGCTCGTGCTCTGCGGGAATCGAGTTGACGTAGGGAGTCGAGACCGTGGCGGGGAAACTCACCTGGGTTTCGCGGGCGCGCTCGAGCAGTCGGGAGAGGAGGTACCGAGCGCGGGTCTTGCCGCGCACGTCGACGACGGCATCGAGTGAGTCGAGCCACTCCTGGGTTTCCTGGGGATCCGTATCGGGAAGCTGGTGCACGGAACCGTCGAAGAGCATGCGGTCAGTCTCGCACGACCGCGCCGTCGCCGCACCGACCGCTAGCGGTGGCCCGAGCGTCGTTGCGTCACCGCCGTCACATCACCGTGCCGGTACGGACGTAGGCACCAAGATGAATGGAATGGGTGCGTCGAACATCGTCGTGTACGCCGACGGTGCGTGTTCGGGCAATCCCGGACCCGGCGGCTGGGCGTGGGCGGTTGCGCCCGACGGCGCACGCAGCGCAAGCGGTGGCGAGGCACATACGACGAACCAACGGATGGAACTCACCGCGGTGTTGCAGGCTCTGCGCACGCTCGGTGACGATGCCGATGCGACCGGTGCCGGCGTGATCGTCGTCTCCGACAGTCAGTACGTCGTCAACTGTTTCCGCGACCGTTGGTGGGAGGGTTGGCTCGCACGCGGATGGCGCAACTCGCAGCGTCAACCCGTTGCGAATCGCGACTTGTGGGAGCCGCTCATCGACCTCGTGCGCGCGCAGGGCAACGTCGAGTTCCGCTGGGTGAAGGGACACAGCGGTGATCCGATGAACGACCTCGTCGACGAGCTCGCTGTGAGAGCAATCGCCACCGTTCGGTAGTGTCGGTCGCCATGGACCTCAAGAACTCAAGCTCAATCGTCACCGGCGGCGCCAGCGGCATCGGCGCCGCAACGGTGCGTCGCTTCGCCGCACTCGGATCGAAAGTCGTCATCGCCGACCTGCAGGCCGAAAAGGGCGAGGCGCTCGCCAAGGAGATCGGCGGCGCGTTCTGCAAGGTCGACGTCACGAAGACCGACGACATCGTTGCCGCCATCGAGATGGCCGCGTCGATGGGCCCCATTCGCGCACTCGTCAACTCCGCGGGCATCGGCTGGGCGCAGCGCACCATCGGCAAAGACGGCAGTTACGACTCGGCGCACAACCTCGACGTGTTCAAGAAGGTGCTGGCGATCAACCTCATCGGTACTTTCGACTGCGTGCGACTCGTCGCCACGGCGATGTCGAAAAACGAACCGATGGCGCATGGTGAGCGCGGTGCGATCGTCAACATCGCGTCGGTCGCCGCGTTCGACGGACAGATCGGTCAGGCGGCGTACTCGGCATCGAAGGGTGGCATCGTCGGAATGACCCTGCCCGTTGCCCGCGACCTCGCAGCGGCCGGCATTCGACTGAACACCGTCGCTCCCGGCCTCATCGACACGCCGATCTACGGCAAGGGCGAGGCGAGCGAGCAGTTCAAGGCGAAGTTGCAGACCGGTGTGCTGTTCCCGCAGCGCCTCGGTGACCCGGACGAACTTGCGTCGATGGTCGTCGAGTGCATCACGAACAGCTACATGAACGCCGAGACCATTCGTGTCGACGGCGGCATCCGCATGCCTCCCAAGTGATTCACGCCTACGGCGTCGTACCTCGCCCGTGAGCACGTTCGTTCGTCACGCGGATCCCTTCACGCCGTACGACGAACGACCCGCGCCCGACGCGGCGCTCGTCGCGGCGATGCCGCCGCACGACGACATCCTTCCGCCGGTCGTCGGTGACGACTTTCGCCATCGTGTCGGCGCGAAGCCGCTCGATCCGGCGAACTGGTTCGTGCGCGACGCCGAATGGCAGCCGACGATCGACATGAAGTGTCGCCTGCTCGCGACCCGCCGTGACGACGTCGTGGCACGCACCGCGGATACCGACGACGTCGTCGAGACCGCGATCGACGAAGCGGCACGGTTGGTGCTCGACTGGGCGGACGCATCGACGACGAAGCGCGGCATCGATGCACTCGTCGACGCGGCCCTGTGCATTCCCGACGATCTCACCGTGCTCGCACCGGTGCGCGTCGACGGCGTGCAGCGACTCCCGTTCGTCGCCGGAGTCGTGTGCTCGCCCAGCCGCTGGCGACTGCGCGACAAGATCGGTCTCGACATGCTCGCCGTGCACCAACCGGTCGCGCGGTACGCCGAACACATCGGCGCGGCAGTCGACGTCACCCTCGAGCGCCTCGCCGAGCAACGCCCGGTATGGCGCAGCAACTGGACTCTCGAGGATCATCCGGCTCTCTTTCAACCGGCGGTTCCCGATCGGCCGTTGGTCGATGCTCCGGGCGATCTGTGGATTCGCATCGAGCGCGAAACGTTGCGCCGACTTCCGCGCAGCGGGGGAGTCCTCTTCACGATTCGCGGATTCCAGCAGCCGTTGCGCGACTACGTGCAGCGCGGACGTGACGTGGCGACGAATCTGCACCGTCTGGTGTCGCGACTGCCCGACGACGTTGCGCGGTACAAGAGCATCTACGCGTACCGCGAAGCGGTCTTGTCGTGGCTCGACGGCGTCATCGACTCGTACGACGGCGTGCGCACGAACTGAAGATCGAGCCTCGACTCAGGTCGTGTAGTCGGCGTTGATTCGCACGTAGCCGTCGCCGAGATCGCAGCCCCACATCGTCGTTGCGGCATTGCCGGTGTTCAACGACACGTGAATGAGCGCGTCCGAACCGCGCATGTACGTGCTCAACTCGCGCAACCCGGCGTCGTCCACCCGGCGCGGGTACACCTCCTGCGACCCGAAGCGGATGACGACCCTCTCCTGGTCGATGTCGACGAAGTCGGAGCACTTGCCGACCGCCATCGCAACTCGTCCCCAGTTCGGATCGGCTCCGTGCACGGCGGTCTTCACGAGCGGGGAGTTGACGATCGATCGGGCGACGATCTCTGCCTGATGGTCGTCGCGGGCATGATCGACCCGCACCTCGATGAGTTTCGTCGCGCCCTCGCCGTCGCGGGCGATCTGCTTCGTCAGCGACAACATCACGTCGTCGAGCGCGGCTTCGAACGCCGCGGGATCGACTGCACCGGCGGCACCGCTCGCCATGCACACCGAGGTGTCGCTCGTCGACGTATCGCCGTCGACGGACACCCGGTTGAGCGTCCGATCGACGACCCGGCGGAAAATGGCGTCGAGGTCGCGCGGGGCGATCGCCGCGTCGGTCATGACGAGCGAGATGTGCGTGGCCATCCTCGGTTCGATCATGCCGACACCCTTTGCGGCGCCGACGATGCGCGCGGAGCTTCCCGCGATGCCAGCGCTCGCCACCTTCTCGACGGTGTCGGTGGTCATCATTGCCCGCGCAACGGCGGTCGCATCGGTGTTCGTGAACGTTGCCGGCAACGCGGCGAGCCCGGCGCGCAAACGGTCCATCGGGTACTGGCGACCAATGACGCCCGTCGAGGCGATGAGCACTTCGTCGGGCGGGCAACCGAGGTGCCGCGCAACGGAGGCGACGACTTCGCGCGCATTCGCCGCGCCCTGCTCGCCGGTGGCGACGTTGGAGTTCTTCGAGATGATAACCATGGCCCGTGCGGTGGCGCGGGCCGCGTGCTCGCGGCTGAGCACAACCGAGGCACCGGCGAACCGGCTGCGTGTGAACACGGCACTCGACGCGGCGACCGGATCGGCAACGACGATGACGAGGTCGTCGGTGGCGTCCTTGATGCCGACGTTGCACACGTGGGCGACGAATCCCGCCGGGAGGTCGGTCACGAGAAACGGGCTGCGAGATTGTCGAGTGTGCGGCGCATGCTGCGCTCGTTGTTCGGGATTGCGCGCATGATCGCGAGGAACAGCGGGGCCCTGTTCGTGGCGTAGTCGAACTGCTCGGTGACGAGCGTGCCGCCGTCGACGGGCTCGAGGATGTACCGCCACACGTGACCGCCGAAGTGGCGCCAGGCGATGCGGTGCGGCTCGTCGAACTCGACGACGACGTTGGTAATGCGGTACGGCGCGACGATGCGCATCGACATCGAGAACTTGGCACCCAGGAAGAGTCGTTGCGGCGCGTCGATCGGGTCGCGAACCGAATCGGATCCGTCGATCTCACGGTGGCGCGCCGGCGTGGCGAGGAGATCGAAGATCTCTTGCGGCGTCGCGCGCACGACGCGGCTGACGCTGACGAGTTTGCGGTGCGGATCGTGTCCGTCGAGCGTCGGTGCGGTGTTCACCTCATCAAGACTAAAGCGCGGTGCTCAGCCGAGGTGGTCGTGGACGTGCTCGCCGGTGCGACGTCCCGAGAACAGTGCACCTTGAATCGAGCCCGTGTCGCGGTGGTCGCCGCAGACGAACACGCCACCACCGAAGTCGATCTTGCGCCGCGGCGGGAAGGGCGGTCGCTGCTCGACACCGGCGTGATCGATGCGGTACGTGCGCAGATGGCGCCATGTATCGACTTGTGGACCCCACCACGTGCGCATCTGGGAGCGGGCGACCGCTTCGAGATCTCCTTCGACGATGTCGGGCATCGCCGCGACGACGAGGTGACGTCCGCTCGGTGCGTAATCCGGCGACACGTTGCTCATCACTGCGGCGTTGAGCACCGGGCCCCGCCCGGTTCCGTCGAGGATCACCATCTTCGACGACGTGGGTGCGCGGGGCGCATCGAAGTACACCGCGCCGGCACGTCGCGATGCTCGTGGCGCAAGTTCGACGAACGTTCGCGCAACGGGCTCCTCGGTGGCGACGATGACCGCGCGTGCCTCAACGCGGTGACCCGAGTTCGTCGTCACGCTGGTGCCGTCGATCTGCGAGACGGCGGCGCCGGGGTGAACGATTCCGGGAAGAAGTGTGGCCATGCGCCGCGGCAGTTCGCCCATGCCCAAACGCGGCACCGCGCTGTCACCCTCGCTGAGCGAGCGGAAGATGATGTCGAACATGCGTCGCGAGGTCGCGAGGCTCGGGTCGAGTTGGATGCCGCCGAACAACGGACGGAAGAAGCGCTCGATGATCGCCGGCGAGAATCCCGCGCGGCGAAGCGCCACGACCGTCGGGAGATCCTGGCCGTGCAGCAGTTCGCGCGGATCGATCGAGCGCGTGCGCCGGCGCAGCAGAAGGATGCGCAATTTGTCGAGGGGACTGCCGATCGGCGCGAGTGCGGTGGCGGGCAGGGTGCGCGGGTCGCGGAACGGGTCACCGACGACGCGTGCCTTGCCGTCGATCATCACGAGCGCCCCCGGATCGAAGCTGCGCAGTTCGAGCTCGTGCAGCGACACGTGGCGCACGAGTTCGGGATACGCGGTGAGCATCACCTGGAAGCCGCGGTCGAGACGGAAGCCGTCGACGACGTCGGTGCGAATTCGTCCTCCGACCTCGTCGGACTTCTCGAGAACGACGACGTTGCGTCCGCGGGCGTGCAGTGCACGGGCCGCGGCGAGGCCGGCGATCCCGGCACCGACGACGACGACGTCGGCGCGCGACGGGATCGCGGTCATGCCTTCAGGAGATGGCGCAGTGCGACGTCGAGCGAGGCGTGTTCGAAGCGGAAGCCCGACTGCGTGAGCACGTTCGGAACCACCCGCTGACCGGTGAAGAGAAGTGCATCGGCAAGCTCCGCGCCGAGGAGCAGCTTCGGACCGAACGACGGAATCGGCAGAAGCGCCGGTCGCTTCACCACCTTGGCGAGGGTGCGCGTGAACTCGGCGTTCGTCACGGGCGTCGGCGCGGTGAGATTGACGGCACCCGTCACCGGTGCGGTGAGCAGATGTTCGATGGCGCGCACCTCGTCGTCGATCGAAATCCAGCTCTGCCACTGCTTGCCCGAACCGAAGCGGCCTCCCAGACCGAGCTTGAACAACGGAAGCTGCTTCTTCAGCGCACCGCCCCGCGGGGAGAGAACGATTCCCGTGCGCAACAGGACCGTGCGCACCCCGGATCCGGCGGCAGCCGCTTCCCATTTCTCGCACACGTCGGCGAGGAACCCCGTTCCGTGCGACGAGTTCTCGTCGAGCGTTTCGTCACCGCGTGCACCGTAGATGCCGATCGCCGATCCGTTGAGGAAAACCGACGGCTTGCGGGAGGCGCCGGCGATGGCGCAGGCGAGGGTTCCGCTCGTGGCGACACGGCTGCGCAGGATCTCGTTCTTGTATTCCGCCGTCCAGCGACGGTCGCCGATTCCCGCACCCGACAGATTGATCACGGCATCCATTCCGTCAACCACGGACGGGGACAGCTCGTCGACGCCGGGATTCCAGCGCACCTCGCCCGAACGAGCCTCGCGACGCACGAGTCGGGTGACGTCGTGCCCACGCCGCGACAGGTGGTTGACGAGTTCGGTGCCGATCAAGCCGCTGGCACCCGACACGAGGATATTCATGAGCTCGACTCCTTGCGATTCGCCCGACGAACCCCGTGCGGGGACGTCATCGTCAGGCTAGGCGCAGCGGGAGCTGCGTCGTCGTGCACGTCGCGTGGTCGTGCACGCCCGGCGGAGCACAGCGCGCTACTTGGTGGGAATGACGATCGGCACCGACATGACGACCGTGTTCGGTCGGTAGAGGAGTCGTGCCTTGATCGCGAGAGCCGACTGGTTGTGCAACCACTGTGACTTCAGGCTCGTGACGAACTCGGGAATGACGACGGTGACGATGTCGTCGCTGTCCTCGTCGTCGAGGCGGTTGATCTCGGTGAGCACCTTGTCGGTGAGGTTGCGGTAGTCGTCGACGACGGTGTCGAGTTGCACGTCGGGGAATTTCTCCAGCCACTCGCGCGTGAGCAACGCGCCTTCCTCGGCCGACCCGACGACACTGAGTGCCAGCAGTCGGTCGGGGCGCAGTTGCTGGGCGTACTTCACGGCGTTCATCACTCCGGCATTGATCGACCCGACGAGCACGACGACGAGGTGGGTCTGGAACGGAGCCTCGTAGTTCTTCGGCACGGCGAGATGCGTGCGAATCCTGTCGTAATGGCGGCGGATCGAGGTGAAGAAGAAGATCATCGCGGGAATCACCACTGCGGGAATCCACGCACCGTCGGTGAATTTCACGATGACGACCGCCATGGCGACACCGAACGTGGTGAATGCGCCGACTCCGGTGAAGAACACGCGGATCT
Source organism: Ilumatobacteraceae bacterium (assembly GCA_044238425.1). GTDB lineage: Bacteria > Actinomycetota > Acidimicrobiia > Acidimicrobiales > Ilumatobacteraceae > F1-60-MAGs027. Next base: position 19,826 of record JBIIDI010000003.1, on the reverse strand, counting down.
GCCACGTCGGCTCGCGACGCTTCCAGAGACGCACGACCATTCCCGTCTGGCTGAGTGTGAAGCCGGTGAACACGCCGACGGCGTACAGAGGAATGAGCGCATTGACGATGCCACCGAACGCCACGACGAGTCCGATGGCCGCAAGACCGAGGAAAATGACGCCGTTGCTGAAGACCAGCCGGTCACCACGGTTGGTGAATTGCCGCGGCAGGTAGCTGTCCTTGGCGATGATCGACGACAGCCGTGGGAAGTCGGCATACGCGGTGTTTGCAGCAAGGATGAGGATGCCGAACGTCGCGAATTGCGTGACGAAGAAGAACACGTTTCTTCCGCCGTACACGTGTTCCGCCAACTGCGCAAGGACGGTGTCCTTGATGAGGCCCTCGTGGTCCTTCAGTGGTTCGAGGTTCTTTGCCAGCAAGCTGAGACCGAAGAAGGCGACGCCGAGAATGCACGCCATGATGACGAGAGTCATTGCCGCATTCCGGGGTTCGGGCTTCTTGAACGACGGAACGCCGTCGGCAAGTGCCTCGACGCCGGTAAGTGCTACTGCGCCCGACGAAAAAGCCTTCAGAAAGTAGAAGATCGTCAGGGCCTTCTGCCCCTCGAGCAGTTCCTGCTCGACGACTCCGGTGTGGGCAATGGGTCCCAAGTCCTGGAAGTACACGCGGTACAAGCCGACGAGGATGAGTGCCGCGAGTGACACGATGTACAAGTACGTGGGAGGCGCAAACAGTGCCCCCGACTCCTTGAGGCCGCGCAGGTTGGCGAAGGTGATGAGCACGATGAAGCCGATGCAGAGTTGCACGCGGTACGGCGCGAGTCCGTTGAAAGCCGAAATGATCGCGGCAACACCGCCGGACACGGAGACGGCAACGGTGAGGATGTAATCGACGAGCATCGCCGCACCCGACACGAGCGACGGGTACTTGCCGAGATTTTCTTTCGACACGACGTACGCGCCACCGCCTTGCGGGTAAGCGAAGATCGTCTGGCGGTAGCTGTTGACGACGATTGCCAACAAGACGACAACCATGATCGAGATCGGCACGAGATAGTCGAAGGCCGCGGCGCCGATCGTCGCCATGGTGAGGAAAACGATGAGAATTTCCTCGGTGGCATAGGCCGTGCTGGAGATGGCGTCACTCGCAAATACCGGCAGGCCGACCTTTTTCGACAAGCGGTGATGCGAATCCTGCGCCGATGCAATCGGTGAGCCGAGGAGCAGTTGTTTGACGCGCGCGACGCCCGTGCGGCGGTCCTTTGTCGTTGGTGCCATGGTGTGAGCCTCGAAGGCCCTCGTCGCAAGAGCCGAGATACGATCGTAATCCGTGCATATCGTCATCGTCGGGTGCGGGAGAGTCGGATCGACGCTCGCCAAGGAGTTCGCTCAGCTCGGTCACACCGTGGCGATCATCGACCGGAAGGCCGATGCGTTCTCTCGACTCGGTGAGTACTTCCCCGGAGAAAAGATCGTCGGTATCGGTTTCGATCGCGACGTTCTCACGCAGGCGGGAATCGAACGTGCCGATGCCGTCGCCGCCGTGACCAACGGTGACAACTCGAACATCATGATCGCGCGTGTTGCCCGCGAAAATTACGGAATCCGTCGCGTCGTCGCCCGTATCTACGACCCGAAGCGCTCGGAAATCTACGAGCGCCTCGGGGTCGCCACCGTGGCGACCGTGAAGTGGACCGCGGAGCGCATCATGCGCCGCATCGTCGCCGACCGACCCGCCGTCGAGTGGACCGACCCGAGTGCCGCGATCGTCGTCGTCGAACGCGAACTCGGCGATGCATGGGTGGGAACGCCGATGCGCCACCTCAACTCGAGTCCCGGAATCGTCGTCGGATACCGACGCTTCGGAACGGGTGCATTGCCCGACGGTGACACCATCGTTCAGCAGGGTGACGTGTTGTACGTGTCGGTCGCGGCCGACGACGTTGCGGCGCTCGACCGCTACCTCGTCGAGGCAAAGGACGTGTCGAAGTGAAGGTGATCATCGCCGGTGGCGGCAGTGTCGGTCGGTTCACCGCCCGCGAGATGGTCGCGGGAGGTCACACCGTGACGATTCTTGAAAACGATCGCGCGATCCTGCGCGAGTACCAATCGCGACCCGAATCGGCGGGAATCGTCTGGCACTTCGGTGACGCCTGCGACTACATGGTGCTCGAGGCGGCGGGTGTGCGCGACGCCGACGTCGTCGCGTCGGTGACCGGTGACGACGAGGACAACCTCGTCGTGTCGCTGCTCGCCAAGCAGGAGTTCGGAGTTCCGCGCGTGGTTGCGCGTGTGAACAATCCGAAGAACTACTGGATGTTCAACCAGATGTGGGGTGTCGACGTGTCCGTGTCGACACCCCACCTCATCACGAGCCTCGTTCAGGAGGCAACGACCGTCGGCAACTTCGTGCGCCTCATGCAGTTGAAGGGTGGACGCGCCGAGCTCGTCGAAGTAACGCTCGCCGACACGTCACCCGCGGTCGACAAGTCCCTGGCCGAGCTGGCACTTCCGCGCAGCGCGACGATCGTGGCGGTGGTGCGTGACGAGCGGGTAATGGTGCCGACGAAAGACATGGTGCTGCGCGCCGGTGACGAGGTGGTGGCGCTCATCACCGAAGACGCCGAGGACGCGGTGTCGAAACTTCTCGTCGGCTGATTCGCCACCGTTGCGACGGTCGCCGCATGCGACGGTGCCTCGTGTCGTGTGATCGTTCGTCGGCTGTGTCTGCGCGTGCGCTGCGTTTATTGCGTACCTGTGTCTACGCGTGATCGTTGCCGAGGTCTTCCACCTGTGGCAGCAGGCGGTACGCGGGGTTGAGCATGACGTGACGATCGCCTTCGCAGTAGGCGACGCCGCTCACGGCGAGCGGCCGACCGTGCATGATGCCCGGGATCGTCTTGCGTCCACTGAAGATGACGGTGAGCTCACCGGTGCCGTCGCTGATCTCGACCTCAACGGCGGGAACGCCGGAGCGCGGCTTCACGCTCATTCGACGGATCTCGCCGCAGACGTCGACACGCTGCCGGGTCGGCATGTCGTGCAGCGACATGAGATGGAATCGTTCGAAGAACGCGCACAAGCGGTCGGTCTCCAACTCGGAGGCACCCCGTGCACTGCGTCGGACGTAGTCGCGAATGCCCATCGTTCGTTCCCGGGTGTCAGCGTACGCTCATGGGAGTGAGCACGCGACGACTCATTCTCGCCAGCCTGTTGTGTGGCATCGCAATCCTCGTTGCCGGTGGGTTCAAGTTGTTCCAGACGACGTCCGATGCCAACCGTGTCGATGCCGCGTTGTTCGCGGTCGGCGATTCGACGGTCGTCGCCGGTCTCGACGTTGCCGTCGTCGACGTGGCGCGCACCGAGCGTGCCACCCTCGTCACCGTGACGATGGCCCGCGCTGATGCCGCACCGAGTGACGGCACCGCAACCGATGTCGTCGCCGGATGGCGAATGCTCGCCGACGGTGCATTGACGTCGCCACGTGACGTCAATCCGGCCGACGTCGGGAGGACCGGCGACAGGTGCGCCGAGATCCCGACCGTCGGCAGCGTTACGTGCATCCTCGACTTCGGGGTGGCGAACGGCACACCGACGTTCATCTATTCGCGTGACGGAGCGCAAGCGCAGTGGTTGGCGGGAACCTGAGCGGTCGCAACCGCTACCGTTGTTCATCGTGTCCAACGCTTCCACGGCTCCCGAAACATTCGACCTCGTCGTAGTTGGCGGTGGCCCGGGCGGCTACGCGGCGGCGTTCTACGCGGCGTCGGCCGGCATGTCGGTGGCGCTCGTGGAAAAGGACACCATCGGCGGAACGTGCCTGAACCGCGGCTGCATCCCGGCAAAGGCGTTCCTTGAGAGCGCGGCCGTGAATCGACACGTCCTGCATGCCGCCGACTTCGGCATCAACGTCGGGGCGAGCTCGGTCGACTTCGCCCGCACCCAAACCCGCAAGCAGGGCATCGTCAACGGCCTCGTGAAGGGTCTCACCGGCCTCACGAAGAGCAAGAAAGTGACGTACGTACTCGGCTCGGGTTCGCTCGGTGCGAATCGTGTCGTCACCGTGCGCACGGCCGAAGGTACGACCCGGGAGCTCGCCGGACGCAACGTCGTGCTTGCCGCAGGTTCGGTGCCGCGCACGATTCCCGGTTTCGCCGTCGGCGGTCCGATCATGACGTCCGACGAAGTGCTCGCACTCGACCGCATTCCGCAACGGATCGCCGTCATCGGTGGAGGCGCAATTGGTTGCGAATTCGCTTCGTGCTTCGCCGATCTCGGCGCGACGGTGACCATCCTCGAGGGTCTGCCGAAGATTCTCCCCGGCCTCGACCCCGACGTCGCGAACGTCGTCGTGAAGTCGTTCAAGAAAAAGAACATCGACATTCGCACCGGCGTGAAGGTGACGGGTCACTCACCGCGTCCGGACGGTGGTACGACGGTGTCGCTCGGTGACGGCGAGACGCTCGACGTCGACGCGGTCGTCGTGTCGGTCGGTCGTCGTCCGTACGCCGACGAACTCGGATTGTCCGGCACCGGCGTGACGCTCGACGAGCGCGGCTTCGTGAAAGTCGACGAGTACTGCCGCACCGGTGAGCCCGGTGTGTACGCGGTCGGCGATCTCATCCCCACCGCACAGCTCGCCCACGTGGCGTACGCCGAGGCAATCCTCGCCGTGAAGCACATGCGCAACGAGGTCGCGTTCCCCGTCGATTACGACCGCGTTCCTTGGGCGATCTACTGCCATCCCGAGGTGGCGTGGGCAGGACCGTCGGAAGAAGACGCAAAGGCGCGAGGCATCGACGTCGTCGTCGCCAAGCACCAGTTCCGGGCGAATTCACGGGCCATGATCATCGGTGACACCGACGGTCTCGTGAAGGTCATCGCGAAGAAGAATCGCGACGGCAGTGCGGGTCAGGTGCTCGGCGTGCACATGGTCGGTCCGTGGGTGACAGAACAGTTGTCGGGCGGCTATCTGGCGGTGAACTGGGAGGCGACCGTCGACGAAATTGCGGCGTTCATCCAGCCGCACCCGAGTCTCAGCGAATTGTTCGGCGAGACCGTACTGTCTCTCACCGGACGCAGCATCAACGCATAATTCCGATTCGACTTCACACGACACCAGACGGAGACAACCATGGCAGAGGTCACCCTTCCGCAGCTCGGCGAGACCGTGACAGAGGGAACGATTACGAAGTGGTTCAAGAAGGTTGGTGACACTGTCGCCGCCGACGAGCCATTGTTCGAAGTATCGACCGACAAGGTCGACACCGAGGTGCCGTCGCCCGTGGCCGGAACGCTCAGCGAGATTCGCGTGCAGGAAGGTGACACCGTCGCCGTCGGCACCGTCATTGCCGTCGTCGGCGCCGCAGGTGCCGCTCCTGCACCTGCTCCCGCCGCTCCGGCTCCTGCCGCTGCTCCCGCGCCTGCTCCCGCGCCGACTCCCGCACCGGCACCCGTCGCTGCTCCGGCTCCTGCCCCCGCTCCCACGCCGGCTCCCGCTCCCGTCGCTGCTCCTGCACCGGCTGCTGCGGGCAACGATTCACTGCCGCGTGGCGAGCAAGCACTGCTCTCGCCGGTCGTGCGCCGGCTCGTTGCCGATCACGGCATCGACCCGCGCAACATCGTCGGCACCGGCCCCGGAGGCCGCATCACCCGCGAAGACGTACTCGATTACATCGACACGAAGTCCGCGGCGTCCCCGTCACCCGCACCAGCGTCGATGCCGGCAGCTGCCGCGCCGGTCGCTGCTGCCGCACCTGCTCCCGCTGCCGCACCTGCCGCGCAGCCCGCGCGTGCCGCCGCACCGACACCCGCTGCTCCCGTGCCGCGAGTCGTTGCCGGTGCGCGCGACGAAGTCGTGCCGCTGTCGAAGATCCGCCGACTCACCGGCAGTCACATGGTGATGAGCAAGAGCGTCGCACCGCACGCGTTCAGCGTGGTCGAAGTCGACTACGCGAACGTCGATCGCGCCCGCTCGGTGCACAAGGCGGCGTTTGCCGCAGCCGAGGGTTTCTCGCTCACGTACCTGCCGTTCATCTCGCGCGCGGTCATCGATGCGCTCGCCGAATACCCGCATCTCAACGCGAGCATCGACGGCGAGACGCTCGTCGTGCACAAGTACGTCGACCTCGGCATCGCGGTCGACCTCGACCACGAGGGTCTGCTCGTTCCCGTCATCCGCAGCGCGGAGAGCAAGCGCATCCGTGCCATCGCCCGCGAGATCTACGACCTCGCCGAGCGCACACGTGCCCGCAAGTTGAGCCCCGACGAGATTCAGGGTGGAACGTTCACCATCTCGAACAACGGCTCGGCCGGTTCCGTGCTCACGATGGCGATCATCAACCAGCCGCAGGTGGCGATCCTCAGCACCGATGCGATCGTGCGCAAGCCGGTCGTCGTTGCCAACGCCGACGGCGGTGAAGGAATCGCGATCCACCCCGTCGGTCACCTGGCGATGAGCTGGGATCACCGCGCATTCGACGGTGCATACGCGGCCAACTTCCTGCGCCGTGTCAAGCAGATCCTCGAGACCCAGGACTGGTCCGCGGAGTTCTGATGCACGTCCGCTGGCTCGGCCGCGTCGCCTATCGGGACGCGCTCGGGCTGCAATACGGTCTCTTCGACCGGTCGACGCGCAACCATCTGTTGCTGCTCGAGCATCCGCACGTGTTCACCCACGGCGCGTCGGCCGACCTCGAGCGGAACCTGTTGTGCGATCCGCAGGCCGTCGGTGCCGAACTCGTTGCGGTTCGTCGCGGTGGCGACATCACGTACCACGGCCCCGGGCAACTCGTCGGTTATCCGATCATCAACCTGCCGGGCAAGCACGGTGACGCGTCACCCGCCGACGTCACCGCGTACGTGTGCGCGGTCGAACAACTCGTCATCGACACGCTCACCGAGCTCGGTGTGCGCGGCGCCGGACGCAAGGACGGCTATCCCGGCGTGTGGCTCGACCCCGACGGCGACCGAGCGCGCAAGATCTGCGCCGTGGGCGTGCGGGTCGCACGCGGTGCGACCCCGCGACGCACGATGCACGGCTTCGCGCTCAACGTGTCGACCGACCTTGCGTACATGCGCGAGCACATCGTGCCGTGCGGAATCGGGGAGTGGCCCGTGACGTCGCTGCGCGAGGAAGGCGTTGACGTGACGATGCGCGACGTCGTCGACGTCGTTTCCCGCCTCGCCGTCCAACGCTGGGGTGACGGTGACGACGATCGATGCGACGTCGCCTGGGATTACGAACCCGACGTCGTGGGCATGCACATCACGCAGCGCAAACCCGAATGGTTGCGTCCGCACGTGCGGATCGATGCAGGTGTCCTCGCGACGCAGAAGACGCTGCGCGACCTGCATCTCGTCACAGTGTGCGAGGAGGCGGGTTGCCCCAACTTGTCGGAGTGCTGGAGCGACGGCACCGCCACGATGATGGTGCTCGGTGAGCGCTGCACCCGTGCATGCGGCTTCTGTCTCGTCGACACGCGTCGTCCCGAGGCGCCCGACGCCGACGAACCGCAGCGCGTTGCCACGGCCGTCGAACGGATGAACCTCACCCACGCCGTACTCACGATGGTCGCCCGTGACGATCTTCCCGACGGCGGAATGGCTCACGTCGCGCGGTGCATCGCGGCGATCCGTGAGCGTCGTCCGGGGACCCGCGTCGAGACGCTCATCTCCGACGCGAAAGGTGACGACGAGTCGTTGGCGGTCATCTTTGCCGCACGACCGGACGTGCTCAACCACAACGTCGAAACCGTCGCCCGACTGCAACGCATCGTTCGTCCGTCGGCGGGTTATGCGCGCAGCCTGTCGGTGCTCGCCCGTGCCCGTCGCGCCGGCCTCGTCACCAAATCCGGTTTCATGGTCGGTCTCGGCGAAACGCGCGACGAGGTGAACGAACTGCTCGCCGACCTTGCCGCAGTCGGCGTGTCGATCGTGACGATCGGTCAGTACCTGCGCCCGAGCGCCGAGCACCTTCCCGTCGTGCGCTGGGTCGGCCCCGACGAGTTCGCCGAGTACCGCGAGATGGGTCGACGGTGGGGCATCGACCACGTCGAAGCGAGTCCGCTCACGCGCTCGAGTTACCACGCCCGCAGTGCCGCAGATCACGCCGGGGTTGCCGCGCCCGCCATCACGCCGGTGCCCGTCGCTCTGCCAGTGTTGATGCGCAAATGAACACGACACTGCGTCCCCTCAACAGAGTCATCACCGCTCAACGCACCGTCGAAGGCGGCGGATTCGTCGTGCGTCGGCCGTTCCCGACGCCCGCCGTCGACCACATCGATCCGTTCCTGCTGCTCGACGAAATGGGTCCGGTCGAATACGAGCCGGGCAAGGCGATCGGTGCGCCGGAGCATCCGCACCGCGGATTCGAAACAGTCACGTACCTTCTCGCCGGTGCGATGGAGCACCGTGACACGACGGGTGCCGTCGCCACGATCCGCCCCGGCGGCGTGCAGTGGATGACCGCCGGTGCGGGCGTCGTGCACAGCGAGTTGCCGACCGACGACTTCCAGCATTCCGGCGGTCGGATGCACGGATTCCAGTTGTGGGTGAATCTTCCCGCGACGTCGAAGATGATCCCGCCGCGGTACCAGGGATACGACGCCCACGAGATTCCGCAGACCGACCTCGCCAACGGTGGAACGTTGCGCGTCGTCGCCGGCGAGGTGATGGGAATTCGCGGTGGAGTCGAGACGACGTCGCCGATGACGTACGCGCACGCCACGCTCGAGGCCGGTGACGTCGTCGAATGGTCGCCGGGTGACGGTCACACCGCGCTCGTGCACGTGTTCGACGGCGAGTTGCAGGCCAACGGTCACCGCGGCGCCTCGGGCGACATGCTCGTGTTCGAGCGTTCGGCGGGAATGGTCCGTCTCACCGCCGGTGCGCGAGCACAGGCGCTCATTCTCGGTGGGCAGCCGCTCGGCGAGCCCGTCGTTCGCTACGGTCCGTTCGTCATGAACTCGCGCGAGGAGATCATCCAGGCGTTCCGCGACTACGAATCGGGAAGCCTCGCCCGCAGCGCATGACGACGCACAGCACCTCCGCCGCGACGTTCCGGGAACGCCTCGATCGGGCGCGGGCCGAGATGGCGTCGGCGGGTGTCGATGCACTGCTGCTTTCCGTCGGTCGCGACATGCCGTATCTCATCGGGTACGACGCGATGCCGCTCGAACGCCTCACCGCACTCGTCGTGCGCCGCGACGGACCGTGCGTGCTCGTCGTTCCCGGTCTCGAAGCGCCGCGCGTCGAGCACCATTCCGACGTGTTCGATCTCGTCGCGTGGCGTGAAACGCAGGATCCGATGACGATCGTCGTCGGTGCGCTCGCCGGTGCGCGCACGGTCGCCGTCGGTGATCAGATGTGGGCACGGTTCGTACTCGACGCTCAACGCCGTCTGCCGAACGTGACGTGGTCCGCGGCGTCGGCCGTCATGGTGGCGTTGCGCGCGGTGAAGGACGCCGCCGAAATCGCCGCGCTCGCGAGGGCCGGTGCGGCCGCCGATGCCGTCGCCGCCGAACTGCTCGCCGGCTACATCCCGCTCCTCGGACGAACCGAGGCGCAGGTGTCGGCCGACATCTCGACCCGACTCCTCGAGCGCGGCCACGACGTCGTCAACTTCGCCATCGTCGCGGCGGGCGAGAACGCGGCAAGTCCGCACCATCATCCGGGTTCGCGGGTCATTCGCACGGGGGACATCGTGCTGTGCGACTTCGGCGGAACCATGGCGGGCTACTGCAGCGACATCACGCGTTGCGTGCACATCGGCGAGCCGTCGGCGGAGGTGCGCGATGCATGGGACGTGCTGCGACGTGCGCAGCAGGCCGCTGTCGATGCGGCGCGCGTCGGTGCGCACTGCGAAGACGTCGATCGGGCGGCGCGGTGGATCATCGCCGATGCCGGCTACGGAGACGCTTTCATTCATCGCACGGGTCACGGCATCGGCATGGATGCGCACGAGGATCCGTACATCGTCGAGGGCAACGGTGCGGCGCTCGCCGCCGGACATGCGTTCAGCATCGAACCGGGCATTTACATCCCAGGGAAGTGGGGGATGCGACTCGAGGACATCGTCGTTGCCACCGATTCGGGTCCGCGACGAATGAACGACGCACCGCGCGAACTCGCCGTCCTCTGACCGCGTCCACCTAGGGTTGCCCGACGATGCATCTCGATGCCGCCACCGTCTTGCTGCAGTGGGCTGCGGGTGGTCTGCTCTTTTTGTGGTTCACCCTGCGTGACGGCGAGATTTCGGTGGGTTACGCCAAGTTGTTGCGTGCGACGTACGGCGTCATCGCCGTCGGCTCCCTCGCACTCGGCGTCGCATTCTCGCCCGTGCTCGTGCGTGACGTCTCCGCGGCGATCGTCGCGGTGTGCGCGTTCGCGACGTGGTCAGGTGCGCGCAGCCGACTCGAGGTGCCCGCATTCGCCGTCGCTGTCGTCGGCCTTGTTTCCGACGTCATCGTCGACGACACGACCCAGCCGGCCCTCTGGATCGCCCGTCTCGTCGTCGGTGCGGTGTTTCTCGGTGCGGTGAGCGACGCGATGCTCCTCGGACACTGGTATCTCGTGCAGCCGGGAATGCCGCGCCGTCTCCTCAACCGCCTCACGAACGTCCTGCTCGTCGTGTGGCCGATCGAGATCATCGTCATGCTCCTTCCGACGGGGATGATCGACGTGCTCACCGGTCGCGTCGACGACGGGTGGAACGGCGTGCTCGGGTGGTTCTGGCTCGCGTCGGCGTCGCTCACCGGAGTTCTCGCCTGGCTCACCCGCGCGGCGCTGAAGGAACGGCGCTATTCGGCCGTCATGGCGGCGACGGGCCTCAGTTACCTCGCCATCCTCATGGGGTTCGGCACCGACGTCATTGCGCGTGCACTTCTCATGGCGTGAGTGACGACGTCGTTAGTGTCGTGTGAGTGAACAGCGCCGGATTCCTCGGCCTCGAACGGATCGGTGACGACAAGTTCGCACTTGACGTCGCCGCGCGAGTGGCGACCGGCGGCGGTTTCCTCTTCGGCGGTGCTGGGCTCGGCGCGGGAATCGCGGCACTCGAAGCGGTGTCGCAGCGGCGTGTCGTGTGGGCGACGGCTCAGTACCTGTCGTACGCGATGACGGGCAGCCGCGTGACGATCGACGTCACGCTCGCCGTGCGCGGACACCAGATCACGCAGGGTCGCGCCGTGTGTCGCGTCGGTGACCAGGAGATCCTCACCGTCAATGCCGCTCTCGGCGACCGTCAGTTCGAGGCGACGGGGCAGTTCCTCACGATGCCCGTCGTCGCACCGCCCGACGAGTGCCGTCCTCGCATCCCGCGCAGCGAGCATGCGAACTCGATCATGGAGTCGCTCGAGCAGCGCTTCGCGAAGGGGCGCGACATCGCCGACCTCGACGGCACGCCGAACGACGGACGCACGATCCTGTGGTCGCGGATCCCCGCGGTCATCGAGGGTGTCGACGCCGCAACGCTGGCGATTCTCGGCGACTTCGTCCCGATGGGCATCGGTCAGGCACTCGGCTTGCGTGCAGCCGGCAACAGCCTCGACAACACGCTGCGCATCGTGCGCCTCGTGCCCACCGAGTGGGTCCTGCTCGACATCCGCATCGACGCCGTGCAGCGCGGATTCGGTCACGGATCGATCCAGATGTTCGCCACCGACGGCACGCTCATGGCGACGGCGAGTCAGAGCACGATCGCACGGCTCTGGAAGGCGTGACGCAACCGACGTGACCATGTGGAGCAGCTGGCCGCTCGAGTTCGATCCGGCGGCGTACCGCGGTCGATACGCGGATCTTGCGACGATGTCCGACGAGGCGCTGCGGCGCCACTGGCGCAACCACGGTCGTGCCGAGGGTCGCAACGCGACGGTGCTCGACAGTCGAGACGACTTCGCCCGCCTCGTTCCGCACACCGCACGTGCCCTCGAGATCGGGCCGTACACGAAACCCGTGCTGCGCGGTCCGAACGTGCGGTACGCCGACGTGTGGTCGAGCGAGGATCTCGTTCGCCGGGCGACGACCGACCCCAACGTCGATGCGGCCGGGGTGCCGCACATCCACTACGTCACCGATCCGTCGTCGTTGAGCATGATCGACGAGAAGTTCGACGTCGTGTTGTCGAGCCACGTCATCGAACACCAGCCCGATCTCGTCGAGCACCTGGGTCAGGTGGCGTCGGTGCTCGAACCGCACGGCGCGTACATGCTCATGGTGCCCGACCACCGGTACTGCTTCGACCACTTCATGCCCGCAACGCAGCTTGCCGACGTCGTGGCGGCGCACCTCGAACGTCGTACGCGGCACGACGCCAACTCGATCCTGCGCGCGCGGCTGCTCATGACGCACAACGACGCGCAACGTCACTGGGACGGCGACCACGGCGAACCCGGGAGCTGTCCCGATCCGCATCTTGCCGCACTATCGGCACGCGAGCGGGTCGAACTCACGGCACGACAACTCGAGCCGGGTGGTGCGCTGACGACCGGGTACGTCGACTGCCACGCGTGGCACTTCACCCCGCAGTCGTTCGCCGCGGTGATCGACGACTTGCGAGCGACCGGTCTCGTCGATTGGGAAGTCGTTCGCGTCTATCCGACGATGCGCAACACGCTCGAGTTCTGGGCGGTGCTTCAGCGCGCGACGAAGTACTTGGCGCGCGGATGATGGAGAATGATCGCTGACGTCGTCTGCTCGGGTTGGTACTGCCAACCCGTGTCCTCGTTGACGACGATGCCGATGCGTCCTGCTTCGAGCAAATCGGCCACCTTCGCGTTGTCCTCCAGGTCGGGACACGCCGGGTAGCCCCACGAGTAGCGACCGCCGCGGTACTGCTGGCGGAACAAGCCCTGCAGGTTCGGTCCATCCTCGGACACAAATCCCCACTCGGTGCGGATGCGGTGGTGCCAGTACTCCGCGAGCGCTTCGGCCATCTCGACGCCGAGGCCGTGGATGGCGAGGTACCTCTGGTACTCGTTGCGCGCGAAGAGGTCGGCGGCGATCTCGCTCACCTTCGCACCCATCGTCACGATGTGGAAAGCGACGTAGTCAACGTCGCCGGACTCGATCGGACGAACGAAGTCGGCGATGCACAGGAACGGCGCTTCGCCCTGGCGCGGATAGGTGAACCGCGTCCGCTCGGTGGTGCGTGACTCGTCGGTCCAGATGATGATGTCGTTGCCGTCGCCGTTGGCGGGGAAGTAGCCGTACACGACCTGCGGCACGAGCAGTCCCGACGCCTTCGCCTCGGCGAGCAGCGCGCGCAGTTCGGGCCGGATGCGGGTCTTGAAGTCGTCGTCGGTCTCGCCGTCGAGCGGACGGTACTGCCACTGGTTGCGGAAAAGGGCCGTCTCGTTGACGTACTCGGCGATCTCGTCGATGGCGATGCCCTTCATCACCCGCGACCCGACGAACGGTGGTACGAACACCTCGTTGTCGTCGACGACCTCGGGAGAACGGCGCGGCAGATCGGCTGTCGGAGCCGTCGATGAACGCCGTTCGGCGAGCGATCGACCGGTGGGAACGCGGCCGAACTCGGGATCGTCGGTGCCGGTGCGCTTCATGTCCATGAGGCGGTCGAGCGTGTGCAAGCCCTCGAATGCGTCCTTGCCGTAGAACACGCGACCCTCGTACACCTCGCGCAGGTCGCGCTCGACGTAACTGCGCGTGAGGGCGGCACCGCCGAGGAGCACGGGGATGTGCGCCAGCCCCTGTGCGTTGAGCTCCTCGAGGTTGTCCCGCATGATGAGCGTGCTCTTCACGAGCAGGCCGCTCATACCGAGCGCATCGGCGTCGACCTCCTGCACCTTCGCGATCATCTCGCTGATCGGAATTTTGATGCCGATGTTGTGCACCTCGTAGCCGTTGTTCGTGCAGATGATGTCGACGAGGTTCTTGCCGATGTCGTGGACGTCGCCCTTCACGGTGGCGAGCACGAGTTTGCCCTTGCTCGTCGCCCCGGCGACGCGGTCCATGTGCGGCTCGAGGTGGCCGACGGCGGTCTTCATCGTCTCGGCGCTCTGCAGGACGAACGGCAACTGCATGCGGCCCGAGCCGAACAGCTCGCCGACTTCGCGCATTCCGTCGAGCAGCACGTCGTTGACGATGTCGAGCGCCTTCAGCCCCGATGCGAGCGCTTCGTCGAGATCGGCCGTGAGCCCGTCGCGGTCACCGTCGATGATCCGCTGGCGCAGCCGGTCGCGCACGGGCCAGCCGCTGCGGTCGGGCTTCTCGGGCTTGGCGAGGGTGACGCCCTCGAATGCGGTGAGCAGCGACTGCAGCGGGTCATAGTCGTCGGTGCCGCGGTCGAAGATGAGGTCGCGGCACAACGTGACGTGCTCGGGCTTGATGCGCGTGAGCGGGAGGATCTTGCTCGCGTGGACGATCGCCGCGTCGAGTCCGGCCTTCACGCATTCGTCGAGGAACACGCTGTTCAGTACCTGACGTGCCGCCGCGTTGATGCCGAAGCTGACGTTGGACAGACCCATGACGGTGAGCGCGCCCGGGATTTCCTGCTTGATGCGCCGGATCGCCTCGATGCTCTCGATGCCGTCGCGGCGCAGCGTCGGGTCGCCCGTGGTGAGCGGGAACGTGAGCGGATCGAAGATGAGATCCTCCGCCTTCAGTCCGTAGCGACCGGTGGCGATTTCGTGCAAACGGTGCGCGATGCGCATCTTCCACTCGACGTCGCGAGCCTGACCCTCCTCGTCGATGAGCAGGCAGATGACCGCGGCGCCGTAGTCGCGCGCGAGCGAGAACACGCGGTCCATGCGCCGACCCGGTTCCTCGCCGTCCTCGAGATTCGCGCTGTTGAGGATGCAACGACCGCCGGCGAGCTGGAGCGCCGTCTCGATTACCTCGGGCTCGGTCGAGTCGATGACGAGCGGCACGCTCGCCTGGCCCGCGAAGCGGCTCGCGACGTCGTGCATGTCGTACGTGCCGTCGCGACCGACGTAGTCGACGCAGACGTCGAGCACGTGCGCACCTTCGCGAATCTGCTCGTTGGCCATCGCGGTGCACGTGTCCCAGTCGGCGGCGAGCAACGCGTCGCGAAACGCGCGCGAACCGTTGGCGTTCGTGCGCTCGCCGATGTAGAGAACGCTGTTGTCCTGGTGGAGCGTGACGGGGGAGTACAGCGAGGTGACGCTCGGTTCGTGGTGCGGAGTGCGCTTGGCCGGTGTGACGTTGCGTACCGCCTCGACGACCTGACGCAGGTGTTCCGGGGTCGTGCCGCAGCATCCGCCGACGACGTTGATGCCGAGATCGGTCACGTGGTGGCGGTGGAAATCGGCGAGTTGCGCCGGCGTGAGGTCGTAGTGCGTACGTCCGTCGACGACGCTCGGCAGACCCGCGTTCGGCAGCACGCTGACGGGAACTGGGCAGTGACGGGACAGGTGGCGCAGATGTTCCTGCATCTCGGCCGGACCGGTCGCGCAGTTGATGCCGATGACATCGGGTGACATCGGCAGAAGTGCCGCAAGTGCCGCGCCGATTTCGGTTCCGACGAGCATTCGCCCCGTCGTCTCCATCGTCACCTGCACCTGAATCGGCACCTCGCGCCCGACGGCGCGCATCGCACGACGCGCACCCTGCATCGCTGCTTTGATTTGCAATACGTCCATGCACGTTTCGATGAGGAACAGGTCGATGCCACCGTCGAGAAGTGCGCGACCATGTTCCTCGTACGTGGCGCGCAACTCGACGAACCCGATGTGCCCGAGGCTCGGCAGCTTCGTTCCGGGTCCGACGCTGCCGGCGACGAACCGCGCTCGGCCGTCGGTCGCATGCGCGTCGGCAACCTCGCGGGCGATGCGTGCCGCGGCGCGGGTGATCTCGTACGCGCGATCGGCGATGCCGTATTCGGCGAGAACCGTCGAGAACGAGCCGAACGTCGCCGTCTCGATTGCGTCGACACCGACACGGAGAAAGGAATCGTGCATCTCGGCAATGACGTCGGGCCGCGTGACGGCGAGGATCTCGTTGCAGCCCTCGAGATGCTGACCTCCGAAGTCGTCGGCCGTCAGGTCCTTGCCCTGCACGTAAGTGCCGAATGCACCGTCGAACACGACGACCCGCTCGTTGACTGCCTGCAGATAGGCGGAGACTTCGGCGCTGCGCATCGTGCTCGTCAGGCTAAGACACGTAGCATCGTCGCCGATGGCTCGGGACAAGGTGTACACGCGGGCCGGTGACGACGGCACGACGGGGTTGCTGTACGGAGGTCGCGTACCGAAGGACTCGGCCCTGCCCCGCGCATACGGTGCGGTCGACGAAGCACAAGCCGTACTCGGTTTGGTGCGTGCCGAATCGGGCAAGGGCTCCGAACTCGACGATGCGCTCGTGCACATCATGCGCGACCTGTGGGTGCTCATGGCCGAGCTCGCGACGCTGCCGGAAAACCGCGACAAGCTCGTCGACGGCAAGTCGCGCGTCACCGAGGCGATGGTGACGAAGTTGGAGAACATGATCGACGCTCTCGACGAGCGCTTCACACCGCCGACGGAGTTCGTCGTGCCCGGGCAAAACACGGTGTCGGCGCTCCTCGACGTGGCGCGCACTGTCGTGCGCCGCGCCGAGCGTCATGCGCTGTCGGCGGCACCGCCGCCGTCGCACACCGGTCCGTACCTCAACCGGCTGAGCGACTTGTTGTGGACCCTTGCGCGATGGCAGGAGGGTGAGTCCCTTCCCGTGCGCAGCGTCACCGACTGACGCGCGCGATTTCCCGCGCGTAAGGCCCTCACTAGGCTTGCGTTCCATGACCCACAATCAACTCGCAGTCTCCGTCGTTCGCGCTGCGACGACCACCGACGCCGTCGGCATCCCCGTCACGACCGACAAGGCTGTTCCCGCGGAACTGGGCATTTCCCGCGAGCAGCTCAGTGCGCTCGGGTTCGACGGAAACGTCGGACAAGCACAGGTCGTGCCGTCGACGGGTAAGAGGCTGATGATCGCCGTCGGTGTCGGTGCCGGTAACTCGGCAACGGCCGACGATCTGCGCACCGCCGCCGCCGCGCTCGCCCGTGCCGCGGCCAAGGTGAAGTCGTTGTCGACCACGCTCGTCGCAGCTGCACGCGGCGACAAGGCGAGCGCCGCACAGGCCGTCACCGAGGGTCTCATCCTCGCCACGAACCGTTACGGCGCGTTGAAGTCGGACCGCAACTTCGGTTCGACGCTGACGAGTGTCGAGCTCGTCGCCGACGCGAAAGCGTTCACTGCGACGACGAACGGCTGCAAGCGCGGCACGATCGTCGGGTCGGCGGTCGCCATGGCGCGCGACTTCGTCAACATGCCGCCGGCGCACCTCACCGCCAAGATGTTTGCCGAGCATGCCCAGCGCGTCGCCGCCGACACGGGTTTGCGCGTCGAGGTGTACGACAAGGACAAGCTCCTGGCGATGGGCTGCGGAGGAATCATCGGCGTCAATCGCGGCAGCACGCAGCCGCCGCGCATGGTGAAGCTCGTCTACCGTGCGCCCCGCACGCGGGCGAAGGGCGCGGCGAAATCCGGTGGCGCGAAGAAGTCCGCACGACCGCACCTCGTCATGGTCGGCAAGGGAGTCATGTACGACTCGGGTGGCATCAGCCTGAAGCCCTCCGATCCGTCGCACGCGATGATGAAGGCCGACATGAGCGGCGCTGCCGCCGTTCTCGCGACGATGAGCACGTTGAAGGCGCTCGGTTGCCGCTCCGACGTCACGGCGTACCTCATGTGCACCGACAACCTGCCGTCGGGGAGCGCACTCGCGATGGGCGACGTCCTCACGATGCGCAACGGCAAGACGGTCGAGATCCACAACACCGATGCCGAGGGTCGTCTCATCCTCGCCGACGGTTTGTCGCTTGCAGCCGAACTGAAACCCGATGCGATCGTCGACATCGCGACACTTACGGGTGCGTGCGCCCGTGCCCTCGGACCCGCAATGTCGGGTGTGATGGGCAACGACGACCGGTTCGTCGGTCAGGTGCTCGACGCCGGCAAGGGAACCGACGAGAAGGTGTGGCAGTTGCCCCTCGAGCGCAGTTACCGCAAGCTGCTCGACTCGTACATTGCCGACATGAAGAACGTCGGCGGTGCGGATGCAGGCGCGATCACCGCGGCACTGTTCCTCGACGAGTTCACGGCGGGAATTCCGTGGGCGCACATCGACATCGCCGGTCCGATGTGGGCCGATTCCGATGCCGGTTGGTTGCAGCGCGGCGGTACCGCGTACGGCACCCGACTACTCATCGAACTCGCCGAGTCGTTCCGCCGCCGCTAGATCGGCGGGCGCTGCGTCGTTACGCCGTCGCCCAGACGAGGATTTCCGCCGCCGTCGTCGCGGTGAACCGCGTCTCTCCGTGTGCCGTGAGGCGAAGTCCGTCTCCCTCGGCGACGTCGATCGCGTCCGATGAGCCGGGATCGAACCGTCCGGCGCCGCGCGCGATGAACACGTGCACGTGGGTGTCGACGGGAATCGTCACTGATTCACCGGCGGCCACCCGGGCGACGCTGAATTCGGCGTCGCGTTGGTTGATCCGGATCGCGCCGTGATGGTTCTTCCCCGAGGCGATGACGCGCAAACCACCGGCGGCGAGTGAGTCGTTGAGGTCGCGCTGCTCGTAGCCGGGGGCGATACCCACGGTGTCGGGGCGCACCCACATCTGGATGAAGTGGACCGGCTCGGTGTCACTCGCGTTGTACTCCGAATGTGCGATTCCCGTTCCGGCCGACATGCGTTGTGCGAGGCCGGGGTACAAAATTCCGTGGTTGCCTTGCGAGTCGCGGTGTTCGAGACGTCCCTCGAGGACCCACGTGACGATCTCCATGTCGCGGTGCGAGTGCGTGCCGAAACCCCCCGACGGCGCGACACGATCGTCGTTGTTCACGAGCAGCAGACCGTGGTTGACGTGGTCGGGGTTGTAGTGGCTGCCGAAGGAGAACGAGTGCCACGAATCGAGCCAGTCGATTCGTGTGTGCAGGCGTTCGTCGGCGCGTTGGATGGTGATCATCGGGACTCAGATTTTACCGCCGTGATGCCGACGACTGCCGTCGTTGCTACACGTAGGTGACACCGTGACACCATGACACCGTGACACCGTGACACCGCGGTACGTTCGGACTGCACAGAAATCATCTGTGGCAATCGACAAAGGAGAAATGCAATGTCCACGATCACTCTCATCGGGCGAATCCTCTTTTCGCTCGTCTTCCTCGCCTCGGGTCTCGGCCACTTCGCGAAGACCGACGCGATGACCGGGTACGCGAAGTTCAAGAAGGTCCCCGCCGCGAAGTTCTCGGTGCTCGCTTCGGGCGCCTTGATGGTCCTCGGCGCCGCCGGCATCATCCTCGGCGTCTGGGCCGACCTCGCCGCGCTCGTGCTCGCCGCACTCGCATTCGTCACCGGCGTGTGGATGCACAACTTCTGGACCGTCACCGACCCGCAGGCCCAGGCCGCGGAGCAGGCCGGCTTCTTCAAGAACATCGCCCTCACCGGCGCAGGGCTCGTCCTCTTCGTACTCGCTCAAGACGGGGGAGACCTCTTCGGTTGGGCGCTCGGTAGTTCACTGTTCTGATGCGGTTGCCGGCACTCCCGCCACGACCCGACGAGACCGACAAGTCCCGCATGGGACGGCTCGTCGTCGTGGCGGGGGCGCACGGCATGGCCGGCGCGGCGGTGCTGTGCGCATCGGCCGCGCTGCGCAGCGGCGTCGGCTACGTCGACGTCGTGTGTCCGGGGGCGATCACGGCCGATCTCGCCGCCGCGGTTCCGTCCGCACTCACCCATCCGTGCGGTGACGCGACGAAGCGTCGCATCGACGCCGACGATCTCCCGGTCATCGCCACGGCG
>JBIIDI010000062.1:0-9836 GCA_044238425.1 Ilumatobacteraceae bacterium | reverse complement strand
TGGGTGACATCTGCGCGGTTGCCGAGAGCGACGTCGCCCTGCCCGCGCTGTTCGCCGAGCGAAACCCGCAGCGTGCCGCCGTCACGGCCGCGGCGAGTGCCCTCGCAAAGCGGGTGTCGGCCGATGCCCTCCTGTCGCTCACGTACACCGGTCATTCCGCCACCTTGCTCGCCTTGTGCCGACCGAGTGCGCCGATCATCGCGGCGACGCCCTCGGAAACGGTCGCGCGCCAGCTGAGGATCGTGCGCGGCGTGTCCTCCGTCGTCGCCGAACGGGCGAGCGACGTCGAAGTGGCCATTGCATCGGCCCTCGGCGAGGCGCGTCGTCGTCATCTCGTGGCATCCGGGGATCACGTCGTGGTGTGCGCGTCACGCCTCAGTCCGCGATCCGATGCCGACACGATTTGGTTGCACACCGAACCGTGATCACGTTCGCCGATCTGGGAGTTGCTCCGGGCGTCATCGCGACGTTGGAGGAGCGGGGCATCACGACGCCGACGGAGATTCAGGCTCTCGTCGTGCGCGACGGCATGGCCGGCAAGGACATCATCGGCCGCGCACCGACCGGCTCGGGCAAGACCATCGCCTTCGGCCTCGTTCTCGTCGACGTGCTTGCACGACACGGACGTGCCGCAAAGGGTCCGAGCGGTGTGGTGCTCGTGCCGACCCGCGAACTGGCCGACCAGGTCGGGGACGAACTTGCGTTGCTGCTCGGAGACCGACGCGGCGTTGCCGTCGTCGTCGGTGGCGTTGCGTACGACCGGCAGGTGCGTGCGGCGGCAAAGGCGGCGGTCGTCGTCGCGACGCCGGGTCGCCTCGAGGATCTCATCGCACGACGTGACGTGTCGCTCGGCGGTGTGCGCATTGCCGTCGTCGACGAAGCGGACCGAATGGCCGACATGGGATTCCTCCAGGCGGTGCAGCGAATTCTCGGGCTGTGTCCCGGCAACCGTCAGACGCTGCTGTTCTCGGCCACGCTCGACGACCGGGTGGCGAAGCTCTCGTCGCAGTTCCAGAAGTCACCGGCTCGATACGAGGTGAGCGGGGCCGTCGATGCCCCGAACATCGAACACGTCGTGCGCATCGTGCCCCGCGAGCGCCGGCTCGGAGCCGTTGCCGAGGAAGTCGACAGGTGCGGATCGCTCATCTTGTTCTGTCGTACGAAGCACGGCAGCGACCGGGTGAGCAAACAGCTGGCCGACGAGGGCATTTCGTCGGTCGTCATTCACGGCAACCGTTCGCAGGCACAGCGCCGCACGGCACTCGAAGCATTCCGCAGCGGACGAGCCGACGTGCTCGTCGCCACCGACGTCGCTGCGCGGGGTATCCACATCGATGCCGTGCCCTGCGTCGTCCACTGGGACCCGCCGGCGGAGGATGCCGATTACGTGCACCGCTCCGGTCGTACGGCGCGCGCGGGTCAGTCGGGTCGCGTCGTCAGTTTGGTGGATCCCGGTCAGAAGCGTCTGGTGTCGAAGATGTTCGCCCGTCTCGGGTACGACACGACCGTCGACGAATCCGATTCGCGCGACCTGCGCCCCGGCGAAGTTGGTTGGATCGGTCGGTCGCCTACGCGCCGACCACGTCCTGCGGTCGAACGGGAACGCGCGTCAGCGCCGCACCGGTCGCGTCGCGGATCGCCGCGACGATCGCGGGGGTGACCGAAATGCACGGCGGCTCGCCGATGCCCTTCGCACCGAGCGGCGCGAGCGGTTCTGCTTCCTCGATCATCGTCGCCACGACCGTCGGTGCATCGAGCGCCGTCGGCAGCAGGTAGTCGGTGAACGAGGGATTGCGCAGCTTGCCGTTGTCGAGAATGATCTCCTCCATGACGGCAAGGCCGAGGCCCTGTGCGATTCCGCCTTCGATCTGACCGATGGCAGCGAGCGGATTGAGCACCTTGCCGACGTCTTGCGCCGTCGCCACCTGAACGACCTTCACCAAGCCGAGTTCGACGTCGACGTCGACGACCGCACGATGGGCGACGAAGGCGTATGCGACGTGGCAGTTTCCCTGTCCGTTGGCATCGAGTTCTTCGGTCGGTCTGTGGTGATACTCGAACGTGTTCGTGAACGACATTCCCCGGGTGGCTTCGCGCACGGGAATTTGCAGCGTCCCGAGATCGTCGACGACGAAGACGTCATCGATTCGCAGCCGCGCCACGGCGACGTCGTGTGCTGCTGCGACGTGGGCGAGGATCTGGTCACGGACGTTCTTGCAGGCTCCGTCCACCGCACCACCGCTCATCCACGTTTGGCGCGATGCCGACGTACTTCCGGCGGAACCGACGTTCGTCGAAATCGGTTCGAGGTAGACGTCGTCGATGCCGAGCACCGTGCGGGCAATCTGCTGTGCAAGGACGACGAATCCCTGACCCACCTCCGCGGTGGCGAATTCGAGGATGACGGCACCGTCGCGGACGGTGCACCGTGCCGTCGCGTAGTCGTCGAATCCTTCGCTGTACATGAGGTTCTTGATCGACACGCCCCAGCCGACGCCGCGCCGCACGTGGCGACGATCCGCGGTGAGACCTGCACCGCCGGGAAGGTCGAGTGGATCGGGCGTGTCCGGCAGATCGGCCGGCATCGGAAGAGCGGCCGTTTCGCGGATGCACCGCTCGACGGGGGCGACGCTGTCGACGACCTGGCCGGTGATGAGCGTGTCTCCCGTACGCATCGCATTGCGCAGGCGCACTTCGACCGGTGACAGGTTCACCGCCGCGGCGAGTTTGTCCATCTGCGACTCGTGGGCGAAACACGCCTGCACGACACCGAAGCCGCGCATTGCGCCGCACGGCGGGTTGTTCGTCCGCACGGCCCAGCCGTCGACCGTTGCGCTCGTGCAGCGGTACGGGCCCTGGATGTGCGTGATCCCGTTGATGAGTACCGCCGACGAGGTGCTCGCATACGCACCGCCGTCGAACACGAGCCGCGCCTCGATGCGCCGGATGATCCCGTCGCGAGTGGCGTGATGGCGCAGCCAGATCGACGCCGGATGGCGGTGGATGTGGCCGAGGAACGATTCCTCGCGTCCGTACTGCATCTTGATCGGACGACCCGTGGCAAGGGCGAGCAGGCAGCAGTGCACCTGGAGGCTGATGTCCTCGCGACCGCCGAACGCGCCGCCGACGCCTCCGAGAGTGAGTCGAACACGCTCCTCGGGAACGCCGAGGCATGCGGCAATCTGCTTGCGGTCCTCGTGCAACCATTGCGTGGCGACGTACAACTCGACACCGTTGCCGTCGTCGTCGGGCAATGCCAGGGCGGCTTCGAGGCCGAGGAACGCCTGATCCTGCATGCCGATGTCGTACGTTCCCTCGACGATGACGTCACCGACGACGTTCTGGTCGCCGTGCACGATGCGTTGGTGGCGAATGACGTTGCCGTCGGGGTGGATCGCCGGCGTCGCGGGATCGATCGCGGCATCGGCCGTGAGGAGCGCGGGGAGAGGTTCGTAGTCGACGACGATGAGCTGCAGCGCGCGTCGCGCCGTTTCGGGATGGTCGGCGGCAACGGCTGCGACGGGTTCACCGACGTAGCGAACGACGTCCCTGGCGAACACGGGTTGATCTGCCGTGATGAGACCGTACGTGAGTTGCCCCGGTACGTCGTCGGCGGTGATGATGCGGCTGACTCCCGGCAGGGCGAGTGCAGCGGAGACGTCGATCGAACGGATCCGCGCGTGGGGGTGGGGACTGCGCAGCGTGGCACCCCACAGCATGTGCTCGGCCCACGCATCGGAGGAGAACGCAAAGCGTCCCTGCACCTTCGGAATGCCGTCGGGTCGGGGTGCCGACGTGCCCAGTGCGCCCGCTCGCGTGCCCGCGCGAGTCGTCGTGCCGGTCGTCATTTCTGCCCCCGCGCGCGCAACGCCACTCGCTCGTCGCGTGCCGTGCGGACGGCTTCGAAAATGCGGCCGTAGCCCGTGCATCGGCAGATGTTGCCGCTGATTGCCTCGCGGATCTCGTTTTCCGACGGATCCGGGTTCGTGTCGAGCAGATGATGAACCGCAACGACGAGTCCCGGCGTGCAGAATCCGCACTGCACGCCACCCGCCGCAAGGAACGACGCCTGCACGTCGGTGAGGGTCGTCGGACTGGACAGGCCTTCGACCGTCGTGACGTTCGCATCCACCGCATCGGCGGCCATGACGAGGCATGCGCACACTGCGTCCCCGTCGATGAGCACCGTGCATGATCCGCACTCTCCCTGCTCGCACGCACCCTTCGTCCCCGGCAATCCGAGTCGCTCCCGCAGGACGTAGAGAAGACTCTCGCCGAGCCAGGCGTCGCTCACCGCATGCGTGGTGCCGTTCACCTGCAGATCGTAAAACTCGGGTTCGCCGCTCATGTTGCCGCCTTTCGTGCCCGATCGAGGAGTCGCGTTGCGAGAACGCCGATGCCGTGGTGTCGATAGTTGCGCGTCGAGCGGTGGTCGTCGATCGCGTTCGCCTCGGCCCGCACACGATCGCCGAATTCCCGACTGAGGTCGTCGCTCACCGCCGTGAGATCGTGCAGGTCGCACCGGGTGCGCAACCAGGCTTCGGCCGCGCGGGCACGGATGATCGTCGGACCGACGGCACCGAGCGCGACACGAACCTCGCCTGCGCGGGAATCGTGCACGAGGCACACCGATGCCACGGAAATGACCATTGCGTTGCGTACCCCGATCTTTGCGTACCCTTCGAATCCGCCCGTCGGTTGCCAACGCACGGCAACGATGATTTCTCCCGCCTTGCGCACGGAACGCTTCGGTCCGGTCATGAAGTCGTGGAACGACACCTCGCGTTGACCGTCACCGCCGCGCAGCACGACGGTTGCATCGAGCGCACTGAGAACGGGCAAGCCGTCACCGGCCGGCGAGCACGTCCCGAGATTTCCGCCGATCGTGCCGGCAGCGCGAATCTGCGGGGAACCGACGGTGCGGGCCGCCTGTGCAAGTGCGGGTGACAACGAACGCAACGGTTCGCGCTCGAGGTCGGTCCAGCGCACACCGGCTCCGAGAACGACCTCGTGCGTCGATTCGTCGACGTGCCATCGACGCAGTTCGGTGATGCGTCGCAGGGACACCACGTCGACCGGGCGCATCTTGGCGAAGTTCACCTCGACCATGAGGTCGGTGCCACCGTGCAACAGGTGCGCGCCGGGATGGCGACCGAGGGCGGCGATCGCCTCGTCGAGGGTGCGCGGACGGACGATGGTCACGAGACGCCGTCCCAGTCGGCGAACGCGTCGATCATCGCCGTGACGTCCCCCAGCGGATACAGGATCGGGCACGTTGCGCCGTTGGCCATGTAATGACGCACCTGCTGGCGGGCCTCCTTCGGCGTGCCGCTTGCGGTGAGCATCTGGACGATTTCGTCGGGAACGTGCTTGGATGCCGCAACGACCTGTTCGTGCGTCGCCGGCCACGTGAGGACGGATCCGACCTTGTCGAGAACCGATTGCGGGACACCGCTCGCCTTCATGATGTGTGGCTGTTGTCCGAGGTACTGCGTCACCATGAGCCGCGCCATGTCGAGAGCAGTGTCGCGATCCTCGTGCACGCTGCACACGACGAGCTGCGGACGGTCGATCGAATCGACCGAGCGACCCGCCTTCGCCGCGCCGTTGCCCAGTGCCTCGAGTGCCTTCGCGTTGTAGTCGGGGGAGACGAGGTAATTGAGGACCACGCCGTCGGCGATCTCGCCCGTGAGTTCCATCATCTGCATTCCCGTCGCCCCGATGAAGATCGGAACGTCCTTGGGTCTGCGCTCCTGGTACACGTAGTCGAGTTCGACCCCGTCGAGTTGCACGAATTCCCCGTTCATCGTCACCGTCTCGTTGTTTAACAGGGCACGGACGGCAGTGACGATCTCACGCATCGCCCGCAGCGGCTTGGCCCGGGTGATGCCGACCTTCTGTGCGAGCGGATCCCACCATGCACCAATGCCGAGGATGACCCGACCGGGCGCAAGATCGTCGAGCGTCGAGAACGTCGCGGCGAGGCGGGCCGGATTGCGGCTCCAACAGTCGACGACACCCGATCCGACTTTCAGTGTCGACGTCACCGAGGCGAACGCAGCCATCGGAACCGTTGCCTCGCGCACCAGGCGACTCTCGGCTTGCCACACCGCCTCGAATCCACGCGACTCCGCGTATTTGGCGAACGCCATTCCTTCGCGAATGGGGTGGGCGTCTTGCAGGTAGAGGGCTACTCGTGTGGACATGACTACCTTTCCGGGTGCGTGAATCGTCGTGCGTGCATCATTCGGCGCCTATGCCGCCCGCGCCATGCGTCGGTGGAGCGTCGATGCCGCCTCGCGCGCCTTGGCTCGTACTTCGTCGAGATCGACGCGTGTGGGTCTCGAGTTGTGCACGACTTCGCGACCGTCGACGACGACGGAGTCGGCACGGATCGACGTCGTGTACAAGGCGTGCCACGGTTCGTCGACACCGTCGTACGACCAGGTGACGACGTCCCCGCGCGCTTCGGGGAAGATTTCGTATGCGGCATCGAGCCATCCCTGCACGACGTCGGCGGCGGCGTTGGGGTGCGCTTCGCGCAGGCGAGCGAACGCAAGACGCGCCTCCTCGAGCATGTCGGCACCGATCCCGTCGGTGCCGAGCAGGATCGGATTCGTGAAGCGCGGGGGATCGGCGTAACCCACGGCGTTGTTCATGTTCGAGCGCGGGTTGTGCACGATGCGACCGCGCAACGCGACGTCGAGATGCACCGCGTGCACGAGCAGCCAGGCATCGGTGGAGTACGCCGCGAGTCGACGCGCAGCCGGGGCGTCGTCGACAGCCTCGGCGACGTGCACGTGCACACCCACGTCGTGCCGGGCGGCGATCTCGGCCGCGCGTGCGAGTGTCTCGTCCGCGCACGTGAAAGCGGCATGCAAACCGACCATGCCGCGACCGCCCGCTGCGAGGTACCGGTCGCATTCGGCCAAACCGCGCCGTGCGCCGTCGGTCATCGACGACGCCGGATCGACGGCGAGGCGCAGCGATCCGTCGTCGGCCCACCGATCGGTGGCGCCGTAACAGGCGCTGACGCGCACTCCGACGTCGCTGCAGGCCCGGGCGATGACGTCGAGGGAACCTTCGATGGCGTTGGGCGATTCGTGGTGGTCGATGATGCACGTCGTGCCCGCGAGAAGTGCCTCCGTCGCGCCGAGCGCCGCCGACCAGTAGAGGATGTCGAGGTCGAGTGCGGCGTCGAGACGCCACCAGACGTCACGCAACATGACGGGGAACGATGTCGGTGCATTCGCGGGTGCGGGCATGCCCCGCGCAAGAGACGAGTAGAGGTGGTGGTGGGCGCAGACGAGCCCGGGGGTGCGCGCGCCCATCGCCGATCTACTCGTCGCCGTCTGTGTTGCGGGGCCGCATCGGCAGCCGCGAGCGCCATTGGCCGTCGTACGCGTGCAGAGCGGCAGCGACGGCACCGGCGGTGGGGACGAGGCCGATTTCGCCGACGCCCTTGATCCCGTACGGACTGTTCGGCTGCGCGCTTTCGACGAGGATCGTCGTGATCTGCGGAACGTCCTTCGGGCGCAGGATGCCGAGGCTCTTCAACGTCATGTTCGTCGGGAAGCCGGTTGCGGGATCGCTGGGGAAATCCTC
Organism: Ilumatobacteraceae bacterium; assembly: GCA_044238425.1. Classification (GTDB taxonomy): domain Bacteria; phylum Actinomycetota; class Acidimicrobiia; order Acidimicrobiales; family Ilumatobacteraceae; genus F1-60-MAGs027. The sequence continues at coordinate 2,231 of JBIIDI010000062.1, read as the reverse complement.
GGACAGTGCGTACCCGAGTCCCATGTGCACGCTGCCCTCGATCTGGCCCTCGCACAACGTGGGGTTGACCGCGCGTCCGACGTCGTGTGCAGCGACGACGTGCTCGATCGCGCCGGTGTCGCGGTCGACGATGACGAGTTGCGCCGCGTATCCGAACGTCGAGTGGATGATCGGGTTGGTCACCCCCGGATCGCCCAACTTCGTCGTCCAGTCCACGCGGTACTCGCCGACGTAGTCGACGTCGGTCGCGCAGCCGCCTTCGCGTGCGGCACGACACGCATCCTGAACCGCACCTGCACCCATGAGGGTTCCGCGCGATCCGGTCGTCTGACCGAAGCCGAGTTCGCGGGTGGTGTCGACGATGACACGGATGCGGTCGGCGGGAATGCCGAGTTCCTCGACGGCAACCTGCATCGCAACGGTGTGGATTCCCTGACCCATCTCGGTCCAGCCGTGGCGGACTTCGACGATTCCGTCGCTGCGAAATCGCACGACGGCCTTCGTCACTTCCTTGAAGCCGTTTCCGAGTCCGCTGTTCTTCAACCCAACGGCAACTCCGACGCACTTGCCGGCGGCGACGGCGGCGTCGTAATGCGGCTTCACCGCATCGAGGCACGCTTCGGCACCGAGGCAACCGTCGTCCATGATCTGGCCGGGTCCCCACACCATTCCCGGTCGAATGACGTTGCGCTTGCGGATGTCGAAGCCGGAAATGCCGAGGCGCTCGGCAAGTCGATCGAGCATTCCCTCCATGGCGAACTGCGCCTGGTTCGCCCCGAAGCCGCGGAAAGCACCGCACACCGGGTTGTTCGTGCGCACGGCAACCGCTTCGACGTCGATCGTCGGAAGATGGTACGGACCGCTCGCGTGTCCGGCCATTCGTTCGAGCACCTTCATGCCGACGCTTGCATACGCGCCGGAATCGCCGACGGCGCGAACCCGCAGCGCGGTGAGGACGCCGTCGTTCGTCGCGCCGATCGTGTACTGCATGCGGATGGGGTGGCGTTTCGCGTGGATGAGCAGGCTCTCCTCGCGCGACAGCGTGCACTTCACCGGTCGGTCGAGCAGCCAAGCCGCAAGGGCGGTTTGCCCCTGGTTGGACATGTCCTCCTTGCCGCCGAACGCTCCGCCGTTGGAAACGAGTTCCACCGTGACGCGCGAGTTGTCGAGCGCCAAAATGCGCGCGATGTCGTTGCGATCGTCCCACACTCCCTGCCCGCCCGAATACACGTGCAGCGTCCGCGAGTCGCCCGACCCCGAGGGAACGGCGAGGGTGGATTCGGGTTCGAGAAACGCATGCTCGATTCGCTGCGTTTGGAAGGTTTCCTCGAGGACGACTGCGCTGGCGGCGAGAGCGGCGTCGACGTCGCCGCGCTCGTAGGTGCTCGTCGACAGGACGTTCGTTTCCGTGCCCCACACGGCGACCTCGGACGTGGAACGTGCGACGTCGACGTCGGTGATCGGGGTGTGCACGTCGTACGACACCTCGACGAGCTGCGCGGCCCTGCGCGCAATGTCACGGTCGTCGGCAACGACGATCGCGATGACGTCACCGGCAAAGGAGGTTCGCCCGCCGACCGGAATGAGAATCGGCCAGTCCTTGTAAATGAGTCCAACCTTCAACTCGCCCGGAACGTCGGCAGCCGTGAACACGGCGTGTACACCGGGAACCGCTCGCGCCGCGTCCGTCGACACGGCCGTGATCGTCGCCCGCGTGTGTCGTGTGAGGTGCAGCGCGGCATGGAGCATGCCGGGTACGCGGATGTCGTCGACGTATCCGCGACTGCCGAGTGCAAGATCGCACGCCTCGTACTTCGGGGCGCGCGAACCGATGCCGCCGACGGCAGCGAGTACCGGCGCTTCACCTTTGGCGGCGGTGACGAGTGCGTCGAGAACCTTGACGTATCCCGTGCACCTGCAAAGGTGGGCACCGAGGTGACGCGTGAGATCCTGTCGCGTGATCGACGGGCCCTTCTTGTCGATCTGTGCCTTTGCGCGCACGATGATTCCCGGGATGCAGAAGCCGCATTGCAGTCCGCCGGCGGCCGCAAAGCATGCCGAGTACAAGTTGCGATCGGCGTCGCTCCACCCTTCGAGGGTGACGACGTTCGCCCCGTCGATTCGCTCGAGCGATTGCTGGCAGCTGACGACCGCCTTGCCGTTCACCATGACGGTGCAGCATCCGCACTGTCCGGACGGGGAACAGCCGTCTTTCGGCGACAGGACGTCGA
>JBIIDI010000061.1:0-9951 GCA_044238425.1 Ilumatobacteraceae bacterium | reverse complement strand
GAATGCGAGGTGTGCGCGGTGCATTCGCGGGCGTACCTGCGCCATCTCTTCCAGGTGGCCGAGCCGACGGCATCGCGGCTCGTGTCGTTGCACAATCTCGCCTGGACCCTGTCGCTCATGCGTCGGGCGCGCGAGGCGATCCGTGCGGGACGCTTCGCCGAGCTGCGGCGGGAAGTCCTCGCGGTGTGGGGCTAGCGTTCACGCCTATGTTCAGCACCTTGTCGAGCGTTCTCGCCGCCGAAACCACCGAGCAGACGACGGGTGGTGGCATCGTCGGCCTCCTGCCGCTGTTGCTCATCTTCGTCCTCATGTACTTCCTGTTGCTGCGTCCGCAGCGCCGCCGCCAGAAGGCGATGGCGGCGTTGCAGTCCTCGCTCGCCGTTGACGACGAAGTCGTGCTCACGAACGGCATCTTCGCCACCGTCACCGGAATCGAATCCGACTGGCTGTGGGTCGAGGTCGCCGACGGTGTGCAGGTTCGCGTGACGAAGGGATCGATCGCCCAGAAGCTCGGCGTCGAACCCGATGCGGACAAGAAAAAGAAGAAGTAAGCCGCACCTCGTCCTTCGCAGACCACCGAAGAACCTGCTCGCATGAACCGCCGTCTCGTCGCGTCGCTCGTCGGCATCGTCGTGCTTGCAGTTGCGGCGATCTCGACGACTCTCATCGCCGGGGATCGTCCGTCGCTCGGTCTCGACCTGCAGGGCGGCGCCTCGGTGACGTTGCAGCCCGAGGGAAGCTTCGACGCGACCGCGCTCGATGTCGCCGTCGAGATCATCCGCTCGCGCGTCGACTCGATCGGCGTTGCCGAGCCGGAAATCATCCGCCAGGGTGACACGGTCGTCATCAACCTGCCGGGAGTGAAGGACCAGCAACGCGCCCTCGACATCGTCGGGCGAACGGGAGACGTGCAGTTGCGCGGCGTGCTGCAAGCCGGTGTGGCCCCGAGTGGTGACACGGGTGCACCGACCGATGCAACGACGCCGACCACCGACTCGACACCGTCGACGGAGTCGACCCCGACAACGGTCTCGCCGTCCACTTCGATCGACGGTGCAGCGCCGACCGGACCGGGTGGCTCGCGCCGCATCGCTGCCGACACGACGATTCCCGCAATCACGCCGGTCGCGCCGGCGACGGTCGCTTCCACCGACACGACGGTGCCCGGCGCGACGACCGGTACCACGTCACCAACGCCCGACACGGCAACGCCGGACACCACCTCCGCAGGAGACGGGGCAACGAACCCGCTCGACACGTTGCCCGCGGGTGTCGACGTTCTCCAAGGTCGTGACGGATTGTCGTACCTCGTCGCACCCGCCGGTGCGACCGGTCAGGTGTTCGACAACACCGCAAGCGCCGGAATCGAAAGCGGTCAGTGGACGGTCGTCGTCGGTTTGCGTCGCGGCGCTGAGGGCGAGGACTTGTGGAACGCCCTGACGACGCTGTGTTACAACCGTGACGAACTGTGCCCGACGGGTCAGGTGGCGATCGTTCTCGACGGCGAAGTCATCTCGGCGCCGGTCGTGCAGGAACCGGTGTTCACCGGTGGGCAAGTGCAGATCACCGGCAACTTCACCGAGACCGAGGCACGCGACCTGGCGAAGATCCTCGAGTTCGGCGCGGTTCCCGTGAAGTTCGCCGTCTCGCAGGTGCAAACGGTGTCGCCGACGCTCGGTGGCGATTCCTTGCGTGCCGCAATCATCTCCGGTCTCATCGGGCTTCTCCTCGTCTTCCTGCTCATGGTTGCGTACTACCGGCTCGTGGCCGTCGTCGTGTTCGTCGGACTCGCGGTCTCCATCGCGCTGCAGTTCTCCGTCATCACGTATCTCTCCAAGACGAACGGTCTCGCACTCTCTCTGTCCGGCATCGCCGGCATCATCGTGTCGGTGGGAATCGCCGTCGACTCGTACATCGTGTTCTTCGAGCGCTTGAAGGACGAACTCGTGTCGGGTCGTACTTTGCGCAACTCCGCGCTGCGCAGCTTCGAAGGTGCGTGGCGCACCGTTCTTGCGGCCGACACCGTGTCGTTCCTCGCCGCGGCCGTGCTGTGGTGGCTCACCGTCGGCTCGGTACGCGGTTTCGCGTTCTTCCTCGGTCTCGCCACTCTGGCCGACGTCATCATCGTGTGGTTCTTCACCCGACCGGCAATGTTGCTGCTCGCCCGCAGTCGTTTCATGGCAAACCGGCGCGTTCTCGGAGTGTCGGTGCCGACGACCGCGGCGTCAACAGTGTCAACGGGAGGTGCGTCGTGAGCCGGGTCGTTGCTGCGTTCGGGCGCCTTTACCGCGGCGAAACGACCGTCGATTACTACGGCAAGCGACGCATCGCATTCTCGGCGTCGATTGCCTTCTCCGCCGTGTCCATCGCGGTCCTCGTTTTCGGTGGCCTCAACCTCGGCATCGACTTCAAGGGCGGCGTCGCGTGGGAGGTGCCGGCGTCGTCGACGTTCGGAGTCGACGAGGTTCGCACGGTGCTCGACGAGAAGGGCATCGACACGACGAACGCCAAGCTCCAGGCGTTGCAAGGCGCGGAAGGCGAGCGGGTTCGGGCCCAGGTCGGCGACCAGTCTGATGACGTGCGCCGCGACGTGCAGTCGGCACTCGCCGAGGCAGCCGGCGTCCCCGTCGAGGATGTCAGCGTTGCCGCGGTGAGCTCGTCGTGGGGTCGCAGCATCACGGAGAAGGCAATTCGTGCGTTACTCGTGTTCTTCGTGCTGGTCTCGCTGTTCATTGCCTGGCGATTCGAATGGAAGATGGCCCTTGCGGCGATCATCGCGATGGCGCACGACGTCATCATCTCGGTCGGCATCTACGCGATCTTCCGCTTCGAGGTCACGCCGGCAACGGTCGTCGCGTTCCTCACCATCCTCGGCTACTCGCTGTACGACACGGTCGTCGTGTACGACCGGGTGCGCGAGAACATCGACCGCTTCGCCACGACGCGAATCTCGATGGGCAACATCATCAACGTGTCGTCCAACCAGGTGATTGCCCGCTCGTTGAACACCACTTTGTCGTCCGCGCTGCCCGTCGTCTCGCTACTCGTGGTCGGCTCGTGGATCATGGGCGCGAGGAGCCTCCAGGAGTTCGCCGTTGCGTTGCTCGTCGGCATGGTAACCGGCACCTACTCGTCGATCTTCCTTGCCACGCCGCTCGTCGCCGTGATGAAGAATCGCGAGCCCAAGTACGCACCCGTCGCCAACCAGGTCGCGCGCGGACCGGAAATGGCGAAGTTGTACGAGCACGCGACGACACGGGCGGCTGCCAAGGCTGTACGGGCGGATTCGGATGCCGCAACCGGCGGGATTACGCCGTCGGTGATGTCGAATCACGGCTCGGCGTTCACGCACCCGCCGCGGCCCCGCAAACGCCGCCGCAAGTAACGGCTTCAGTAGCCTTTCCGCATGGGCACCGCCTCGCGGGTGCTGCCATGGCGGCGCCACCACACTGCGACGGCCGACGAACTCGCCCCGCTGCTCACGGCATTCCGCGCGAAGCACCCGAAGGCACCGATCGGGCGGATCAATCGCGCCTACGAAGTGGCGCGCGAGGCGCACAAGCACCAGACCCGCACGACGGGTGAGTTGTACATCAACCATCCGATCGCCGTCGCCCGGGTGATCGCCGACATCGGACTCGACGAAGCGTCGATCGTCGCCGCGCTGCTGCACGACGCGGTGGAGGACACCGACCTCACCCTCGCCGACGTCGAGGGCGAGTTCGGATCGGAGGTCGCCGCGATCGTCGACGGCGTCACGAAGTTGGACCGCCTGCAGTTCGACTCGAAGGAGGCCCAGCAGGCCGCGACGATGCGCAAAATGCTCGTGGCGATGGCCCGCGATTTGCGCGTGCTCATCATCAAGTTGTCGGACCGTTTGCACAACATGCGCACGCTCGCGTCGAGCTCGGTCGACAAACAGCATCGTGTCGCCCAGGAGACGCTCGACATCTACGCCCCGCTCGCGCACCGGCTCGGCATGCAGGAGATCAAGCAGCAACTCGAGGATCTCTCGTTCGCCGCCCTGTACCCGAAGCGTTACGCCGAGCTCGACCACCTCGTTGCGACCCGCGCACCGCAGCGCAACGTGTACCTCGCCCGCACGCTCGGCCAGATCGAGCGGCTCCTGTCGTCGGTGCGGATCAAGGCCGAACTCACCTCGCGCGGCAAGCACCTGTGGAGCATTTACGAAAAAATGGTGCAGAAGAACCGCGAGTTCGACGACATCTACGACCTCATGGCCGTGCGTATCATCGTCGATTCGGTGAAGGACTGCTACGGCGCACTCGGCGTCATTCACGGTCACTTCACGCCCGTCGTCGGTCGGTTCAAGGACTACATCGCGATGCCGAAGTTCAACCTCTACCAGTCGCTGCACACGACCGTCGTCGGTCCCGACGGGAAGATGGTCGAGGTGCAGATCCGCACGCGCGACATGCACCAGCGTGCCGAATGGGGAGTGGCGTCGCACTGGGCGTACAAGGACGGAGCGAGTGCCCACGAAGTCGACTGGTTGAACCGGATGATCGACTGGCAGGGCGAGATCACCGACCCGCGCCAGTTCCTCGAGGGGTTGAAGACCGATCTCGAGCAGGACGAGGCCTTCGTCTTCACGCCGAAGGGTCGTGTCGTGTCGTTGCCCGTCGGTGCGACGCCGGTCGACTTCGCCTACGCGGTGCACACCGAAGTCGGCCACAGTTGCATGGGTGCGCGGGTGAACGGGCGACTCGTCGCCCTCGACTACCGGCTGTCGTCGGGCGACACGTGCGAGATCCTCACGTCGAAGGGGGAGAATGCGGCGCCGTCGCAGGACTGGTTGAACTTCGTCGTGTCGACGAAGGCACGCTCGAAGATCAAGCAGTGGTGGTCCCGCGAGCGCATGGAGGACACCCTCGAGGAAGGTCGGGACGAGTTCGTCGAAGAGCTGCGCCGCGAGGGCGTGTCGTGGCGTGACGTCGAGGATTCCGTCGCCCTCGTCGAGGAATTGCGCCAGTCGGGGTACGCCGACGTCGACGGCCTCTTCCGGGCGATCGGGCTGAAGAAGATCCCGGCGCGTCCGATCGTGCAGCGCATCGCCACCCAGATGCGCGACGGCGGCAGCGACGAGCAGTTATCGGTTCCGCTCGCGCGCCGGCGCAGCGACGGTACGCGTTCGCGCAGCTCGATCCACGTCGAGGGTCTCGACGACGTGCTCGTGCGTCTGTCGAAGTGCTGCACGCCGGTCCCGGGCGATCCGATCATGGGCTTCATCACGAAGGGTCGCGGTGTCAGCGTCCATCGTGTCGACTGCGCGAACGCCGCATCACTCGAGGCCCAGCAGGCCGCGCGCGTCATCGACGTCGACTGGGCCGACGACGGCGCGGGGGAGACGTTCGTTGCGGCCGTCGAGGTGAAGGCACTCGACCGGACCCGGTTGTTGCGCGACGTCGCCAACGCTCTCTCCGACCAGCACGTGAACATCGTCGCCTGCACGACGAGCACGGGGGGCGACCGCGTCGCGCGGATGCGCTTCGAGTTCGAGTTCGCCGACCCGAGCCACTTGAGCACGGTGTTGCGCGTCATCAAGTCGATCGACGGCGTCTACGACGCGTATCGCATCCTTCCGGGCGCCGACGAACCGGCGAAACTCGGGGCCGTGCATCCGTCGGCGAACTAGCCTGACCGCGTGCCGAGTTTCCAAACCAGTCCCGGAACTCGCGACATCCTCCCGCCCCAGGCGACGCGTTGGAGGCGTTTCGTCCAAGCCTTCGCCGGCGTCGTCGAAGCCGCGGGCTACGACCACGTCATCCCCCCGATTTTCGAGGACCTCGGCGTGTTCCTTCGCGTCGGCGAGGCGACCGAGATCGTCACGAAGGAGATGTACGACTTCGAGGACAAGGGCGGGCGACGCATCGCCCTGCGACCCGAGCAGACCGCCAGTGTCTGTCGCGCGTTCGTCGAACACCGGCCGACGACTCCGTGGAAGGTGTGGTACGCGGGGCCGAACTTTCGCTACGAAAAACCCCAGCACGGCCGCTACCGGCAGTTCGACCAGGTCGGCATCGAGGTGCTCGGCGTCGTCGATCCGCAGCTCGACGTCGAGGTCATTGCGCTCGCCAGCGAGTTCTACGCGCGCCTCGGCCTGCAGGGTGTGCGCCTCGCGATCAACTCCCTCGGCGACGACGGCGACCGCGAGCGTTACGTCGCCGCCCTGCGCGAGCACTTCGCGGCGCGACTCGGTGAGCTGAGCGACGAGACGCGCGCGACCCTCGAGCGCAACCCGTTGCGCGTACTCGACTCGAAGCGCAGCCAGGACGCCGCAGCGATCGCCGCCGCACCGAGCATGCGCGATTTTCTCGGCCCCGACGCCGCGGCGCACTTCGCCGCGGTGCAGGACGGACTGCGTCGCGCCGGCATCGATTTCGTCGTCGACGACCGACTCGTGCGCGGACTCGATTACTACCGCCGCACGACGTTCGAGTTCACTGCCCGCGGACTCGATGCAGCCCACACCGCCATCGGCGGCGGCGGACGCTACGACGGCCTCGTCGAACAACTCGGCGGTCCGGCGACTCCCGGCATCGGTTTCGCCCTCGGTCTCGATCGTACGTTGCTCGCCTGCGACGCAGAAGGGGTGTTCGCACCGCCGTCATCGCGCGTCGATGCGTTCGTCGTCGACACGACCGGGGGCCTGCACGCCGCCGAGTTGTGCGCGCAGCTGCGCCGAACGGGAGTGCGCGCCGACCGCGCGTGGGACGGACGCAGCATGAAAGCGCAGATGAAGTCCGCCGATCGTTCCGGTGCCGGCGTCGTCGTCATCGTCGGCGACGACGAAGTCTCGGCGGGAACCGTCATCGTCCGTACGATGGAGAACGGCTCCCAGAACGTCGTCGCGCGCACCGAAGCGTGCGACGCTGTGCGAGCGGCTCTCGGCCATTAACACCCCACAGACGAGGCGAACACGCATGTCTTCATCACCGACACCATCCCTCGGCACCGCGCTGCGCACCGACACCTGCGGGCGACTCGGACTCGTCGACGTCGGACGCACCGTCACGGTCGCGGGCTGGGTCGCGCGACGTCGCGAGCACGGTGACAAGCTCGCCTTCGTCGACCTGCGCGACCACACCGGCGTCGTCCAGTGCGTCGTGTCGACCGGCGACGACGTGCGCAGCGAGTGGGTCGTGCAGATCACCGGCGTCGTGCAGCCCCGACCCGAGGGAACCGTGAACGCGCAGTTGCCGACCGGTGAGATCGAGCTCACCGGGTGCACGGTGAAGGTGCTCAATTCCGCCGAGCCGCCGCCGTTCCCGATCGATGCCCGCGCCGACGACGTCGACGAGAACGTGCGACTGAAGTACCGCTACCTCGACATCCGACGCGAGCGCATGCAACGCAACCTGCGCGTGCGGGCCGCGGTGAACTCCGCCATCCGCACAGCGATGGAAGAGCAGGGCTTCATCGAGGTCGAGACGCCGCTGCTCATGCCCTCGACCCCGGAAGGTGCGCGCGAGTTCCTCGTTCCGTCGCGCAAGGAGCCGGGATCCTTCTACGCACTTCCGCAGTCGCCGCAGCTGTGGAAGCAGCTGCTCATGGTCGCCGGTGTCGACCGCTACTACCAGATTGCACGCTGCCTGCGCGACGAGGACCTGCGCGCCGACCGACAGTACGAGTTCACCCAGCTCGACGCCGAAATGAGCTTCGTCTCGAAGGACGACGTGCTCGCCGCGATCTCGCACGCCGTCATGGCGGCGGCCACCGCCGCCGTCGGCGAGGCACCGCCGCCGATCGAGCGCATCACGTGGCACGACGCGATGAACTTCTACGGCACCGACAAGCCCGACCTCCGCTTCGACATGCGCCTCGTCGAACTCACGCCCGTGTTCGCCTCGACGGGATTCAAGGCGTTCGCCGGCGCAGCGAGCATCAAGGGTCTGCGCGTCGCGCGCGCGGAGTATCCCGAGCAGGCCGCGAGCGGCCGCAACCGCCTCGATGCTCTGACCGACCGGGCGAAGAAACTCGGTGCGAAGGGTCTCGTATGGATGAAGGTGGTTGCCGGCGGCGACGTCGAGTCACCGATCGCGAAGTTTCTTTCCGACACGGAGAAGTCCGAGCTGCTGCGCACGATGGCGGCGCAGGAGGGCGACCTCCTGCTCATCGTCGCCGACGACTGGATGACGACGTGCACGGTGCTCGGTCAGTTGCGCAACGATCTCGCCCGTCCTCCCGTGCACGAGGGTCCGTACCGTTACGTGTGGGTCGTCGACTTCCCGTTGTTCGTCGGCATCAACCCGGCGACGAACGCGCCGCAACCGGGACACCATCCGTTCTGTCATCCGCATCCCGACGACATCGACAAGCTCGATGCCGATCCGCTGAACGTGCGCGCACTCGCGTACGACCTCGTGCTCAACGGCTGGGAGCTCGGCTCGGGCTCGATCCGGATCCACGAACCCGAACTGCAGCGCCGCGTGTTCGCCAAGCTCGGCATCGACGACGCCACCGCCGACCGCAAGTTCGGTTTCTTCCTCCAGCCGTTCCGCTACGGCGCACCGCCGCACGGCGGGTTCGCCTTCGGCATCGACCGGCTCGTTGCGATCCTCGCGGGCGAGGAGAACATCCGTGAAGTTATCGCATTCCCGAAGACGCAGTCCGGGAGCGACCCGATGACGAGCGCACCGGGTCCGGTGGAAGCGACGCAGCTCGCCGAACTCGGGTTGCGCACGCTGCCGCCTCCCGCGGCGGGCTGACGCACGTCATGGGCGGCGATCTTTTTTCGGCCGCCGTCGAGGAGCAACTCCGCAGTCGCGCCCCGCTCGCGGCACGCATGCGTCCGCGTGCGCTCGACGACGTCGTCGGTCAGGAGCACCTTCTCGCCCGCGGTGCCGCGTTGCGCACCCTCATCGAATCGGACCGACTCGGCTCGACGATCCTGTGGGGTCCGCCCGGCGTCGGCAAGACGACGCTCGCCGAGCTCGTCGCGGTGTCGACGAAACGCCACTTCGAACGTCTTTCGGCGGTAACCGCGGGAGTGAAGGACGTGCGTGCGGCGGTCGAAGCGGCCCACGATCGTCTCGGCTTGCACGGTCGGGGCACGATCATCTTCGTCGACGAGATCCACCGCTTCTCCACGGCGCAGCAGGACGCGTTGCTGCCGGCGGTGGAAAAGGGTGTCATTGCGCTCATCGGTGCGACGACGGAGAACCCGTACTTCTCCGTCAACTCGCCGTTGCGCAGTCGTAGCACGTTGTTCCGACTCGAACCGCTCGACGACGACGCGATCACCGTGCTGGTGCGCCGCGGTGCCCGGGTCGAGTCGGTGCGTGTTGACGACGACGCACTCGAGCTTCTCGTGCGCCGGTCGGCAGGTGACGCGCGCGCGGCACTCACCGCACTCGAGGTGTCGGCGGCGCTCGCGCGACACGCAACGCCGCACGAGCCGCGCATCGAGTTGTCGCACGCCGAGGCGGCCCTGTCGGCGAGTGCGGCCCGCTACGGTCGCGACGACCATTACGACGTGACGTCGGCGTTCATCAAGAGCATCCGCGGCAGCGACGCCGACGCGGCGACGTACTGGCTCGCGCGGATGCTCGAAGCGGGGGAGGATCCGCGGTTCATCGCCCGCCGACTCGTCATCGCCGCGAGCGAGGACATCGGCACTGCCGACTCGACTGCGCTCCTCGTCGCGGTCGCCGCGGCGCACGCAGTGGAGCTCGTGGGACTTCCCGAGGCGCAGCTCAACTTGTCGCACGCCGTACGCCACCTCGCCGCCGCCCCGAAGAACGACGATGCGGCCCGTGCAATATGGGATGCACGCGAGGCGGTGCGTCGCGACGGCCCGGGTGAGGTGCCCGCGCACCTGCGCGACGCGCACTATCCCGGTGCGCAGGAACTCGGACACGGCGTGGACTACGTCTCGCCGCACGACGATCCGCAACGGGCGTCGCGCCAGTCGTACTCGCCCGAGCGCTG
>JBIIDI010000002.1:0-31647 GCA_044238425.1 Ilumatobacteraceae bacterium | reverse complement strand
GCGGGTGCGCGCACCCCGATCGGCAAACTCAGTGGTGCACTCGCCGGATTCTCGGCAGCAGACCTCGGCGGTGCCGCCATCGCCGAAGCGTTGCGCCGGGCGGGAGTCGCCCCCGACCGCGTCGACCATGTGGTCGTCGGTCAGGTGCTCATGGCCGGCCAGGGACAGATTCCCGCCCGCCAAGCGGCCGTACGGGCCGGAATCCCGATGAACGTGCCGAGCCTGAACGTGAACAAGGTGTGTCTGTCCGGGTTGAACGCCATTTTCGTCGCCCATCAGATGGTGGCCAGCGGTGAGGCCGACATCGTCGTTGCCGCCGGGATGGAGTCGATGACGAATGCGCCGTACATCGCGTCGGGTGCGCGAGGAGGATTCCGCTACGGCAACACCGAGCTTGCCGATGCGATCATCAAGGACGGTTTGTGGTGCGCGTTCGATGACTGCTCGATGGGCCTCGGCACCGAGCGATATGTCGGCGGCAGAATTTCGCGCGAGGAACAGGATCGTGTCGCAATGCTGAGTCACCAACGTGCAGCGGCTGCCGCCGCGAAGTTCGCCGAGGAGATTGTTCCCCTCTCGATTCCCCAACGAAAGGGTAACCCCATCGTTGTCGCAACGGACGAAGGCGTTCGTGCCGCCACGACGATGGAATCACTCGCCGGATTGAGGCCCGCGTTCGACAAGAACGGCACGATCACCGCCGGGAATGCCAGCCAGATCAGCGACGGAGCAAGCGCCGTCATTGTTGCCTCGAAGAAGGCTGTCGAGAAACTCGGCGTGACGCCACTCGGCGAGTTCGTTTCTTACGGCATGGTTGCCGGGCCGGATTCGGCGTCGCTGCTCACCCAACCGAGCCGCGCGATCATGCGTGCCCTCGACAAAGCGAAGATGAAGCTGGCCGATCTCTCACTTTTCGAAATCAACGAAGCGTTCGCTGCGGTGGGTATTGCATCGATGCGCGACCTCGGGATCTCCGACGACATCGTCAACGTGAACGGCGGGGCAATTGCACTCGGTCACCCGATCGGAATGAGCGGCAACCGTCTCGCTCTCACCCTGCTGCACGAGTTACAGCGCCGCGGCGGTGGCACGGGTGCTGCGGCATTGTGCGGTGGCGGCGGTCAGGGTGACGCGCTCATCGTGCGCACCGTTTCCTGACGCAGCACCGTCACAAGCCCGTTGGGTGGCTCGCTTCGTCAAGCGGGTGATCAGGTACTAGTCGCCGCTCATCTCGCGGCGGCCGACGAGTGCGCGGCCGAGGGTGACTTCGTCGGCAAACTCCAAGTCGCCGCCGACGGGAAGACCCATGGCGAGCTGTGTCACCTTCACACCAAGAGGTCTCAACAGGCGGGCTAGGTACATCGCCGTCACTTCACCTTCGGTGTTCGGGTTCAGACACAGGATCACTTCGCTGATTCCCTCGGGATCGAGTCGCAGCAGCAACTCACGTACCTTCAACTGTTCGGGGCCGATTCCCTCGAGGGGATTGATCGAACCGAGCAGAACGTGATACCGGCCGCGGTATTCACCGGTGCGCTCGATGGCAACGACGTCACGCGATTCCTCGACGACACAGACGGTCGTCGAGTCGCGACGGTCGTCGTCACAAATGTGGCACAGCTCCGATTCGGAGAAATTGAAGCACCGGCTGCAGAAACGCACCGTCTGTCGCGCCTCGGTGATGACCGTCGCCAGCTTCGTGACGTCCTGAACCTCGGACTTCAAAAGATGGAATGCAATGCGTTGCGCGGACTTTGGACCGATGCCGGGAAGGCGCGACAACGCGTCGATGAGTGCCTGAATCGGTCGCGAGTACGCCGAAGCCATGACCGGGTACGTCTACGACTCGTTCGGGTCGACGACCTGAGCACCCGGAAACTCGCGGGTGATCGCATCGAGAACGGCGTCGACACCCGAGCCTCGCGACTCGTCCACTTCCACGTCGTCTTCGGGCTCGATGATCGGCTCCGGTGCGGCGGAACGAGTGGTTCGGCGCGGAGTCGATGCTTGGGGTGAAGCTGCTGCTCGGCGGGATGAACCCACTTGGAACTTCACCGTCCAGTCACGGCCGGTCACTGCGACCAACTGCTCATGCACCTGCGGTAAGTGCTCTTCGCACTTCTTCAGGTGCATGTCGCTGGGTACATCGAACGTGATGGTTCCTTCAGCACACGACGAAAAGTCGATTGCGCTGTACAAGGCGCGCGTAGTCGAACGCAGGGTTCCGAGCACCCGCGGCCACAGCGCGGACATCTCCGCATCCGTCGCCGGGGTGGCACGTGGCGTCGTCGGAGTCGGTGCTGTCACGTCGGCAGCCGGCGCTTGACGCGAAGATGCGGTTGGTCGGCCAGATACAGGGGCCGGGGGTGTAGAACGCGTAACCGATCCGAGATGTGGCGCGGGTGCAGTGGAGGGTGCCGATACAGATGGACGCGGTATTCCACCAGTGGAGTCCTTCGGTCGCACCGGTGCACCGGCTTCAAGGCGTTCGATTCGCGCAAGCAGTGCGCTCATGTCGGTGCTTGCCTCGGCACTGGCCAGCTTCACGAGAACGACGTCAAGTACCAGTCGTGCATCGGAGGCACGTCGCAGTTCGACGAGCGCATCGCCGAGCACTTCGATAGCCCGCACCACCGATGCGGCCCCGTAGCGGGACGCCCGCTCGGCCGCTTCACGGGATTGTTCCTCACCAAGTTGAACGAGATCGGGAGCCATGATCGCCAGGAACATCTCGCGCAGATAGCGCACGACGCCCTCGGCGATTCCGCGCGGATCATGACCGAGTTGCACCGATCGGGCGACCGCCGCAAGTGCGGAGCCCGGATCGTGGCTGATGAGCGCGTCGACGATGTCTTCGGGGCGCATGCGATCGAGTGCTTCTCCGCCACCGGCAGCGATGAGTTCGAGCGCCGACAACGTGTCGCGTGCTGACCCACCACCTTGTTCGAGCACTTGGCGTACCGCGTCGGGAGTGACGGTCAACCCTGCGTCTTTGATCACCCACTGCACGTGCTCTTCAAGTTCGCGACTCGGCAGCAATCTGAACTGCAGGTGCTGCGTTCGGCTGCGGATCGTCTCGTTCACCTTCTGTGGGTCGGTGGTGGCAAGCACGAAGACGACGTGCGGCGGCGGCTCCTCCAGGGTTTTCAGCAGCGCTGCCTCGGCTCCTGCGGAGAGCATGTGCACCTCGTCGAGGATGAACACGCGGTGCCGACCCGGGTTGCCCATTGCGGCACGTTCGATGAGCTCACGGACGTTGTCGACGCCATTGTTGCTTGCCGCGTCGAGTTCGAGTACGTCGAAGCTGGATCCGCGCTCGATCGCCAGGCACGACTCGCACTCACAGCACGGCTCGCCGTCGACCGGTTGGGTGCAATTGAGCACCTTGGCGAGGATGCGTGCGGTGCTCGTCTTGCCCGTGCCGCGCGGACCGCTGAAGAGATAGGCCTGCCCTTCGCGCTCGTTCACGACAGCGTTGCGAAGGGCACGAACTACGTGCTCTTGGCCTTTCAGCTCGGAGAATCGCCGCGGTCTGTATCGCCGATATAAGGATTGTGTGGCCATGATCTATGGGAATCCTGCCATAAACTTTGTTGTGTCCACGAACAAACACCGTTGCCTAGAACGGTGCACGACTCGCCATGCCGGCCGGTAAAGAACGAATCCTTCTTTCCGTCGTCGTTTGCCTGTTCATGGTGGCGAACGGCGTGTCATTCCTGTCAGCAGCGATTCTGTTTGTGATGCTCACCTTCGTCGCCTCATTCTTCATGTGGACGAAACCGATCACCACCGTCGGACTTCTTACGATCAAAGTTTCGTTGACGCTGGCGATACTTGCGTTCGGATGGGTGATGATCGCTTCTTATGACCCATGGTGGCGATGGGCGTTGGTACTCCCACTGTTGACATTCGGACTTTGGGCAATATCCAACTTCTCAGAGCTCCCAAAAGCATCGGGTGAACCCGAAAACGCAAACTATCTACTCTTATTGCTGTCGGCGAGTGCGCTCGTCCTCGTCGTCCGTAGTTGGATTCACTTCATCCCGCTATTCATTGCACTCGGAATTTGGTTCGCGCTAGTTCGTTTGCCGCAAGCTCATCGATACCCCGTTCTGATGAGTGCGATTGGAATCACGATTACTTCATTCGGTGCGCTGTGGTCACGATTGATTCTCTCCGGTGCGGAGATTCGAGTCTGGATGACATACGACCAGCAATTCCGTGCGTCACTCGCGACCAGCCTGACTCGATGGGGATGGACCGACTGGAACTCTGCTCCCGGACAAGAGATCCGCTACCACTGGTTGAGCGAAGGGACAGCCGGATTCATCGCTCGTGTTGCAATGCTGGATGAGTTTGATGCCATCACCCGTGTCATGCCTGTACTGGGGATCACCGCAATTGTCTTCGTATCCGTACACCTCTTTCGAGAGCTTGGAGTTTCCGCCACCATTGCAACGGTGATCACAGTTCCGGTAGTGGGATTCCACTCCGCACTTGAGGTTTTTTCGATCGGCACGCTGTGGGGTGGCCTTTGGATACTCGTTGCCACCTACTTGTTGTACACGTCATGGACCTCCATCAACTCACGATCTCATCAACTGACACGGGAATGGGTGATGATCTTGACCATAGGCGTGGCACTTCTAACTCAGTCAACCGCGGGTGTCACACTCGGAATCGTGACGGGATTCGTGTACCTTCTTCAATTCGTCAACGGACGGCGCCGGTTGATAAATGTCGTCACCGTTGGCCTGGCACTTCTGATTCTTGTACTTGTCGCTTCCCAGACCATCCTCCAATCCCGAGCTGGAACCGCTTACGGAGCAGATTTACGAAACTTCTTGAAAGAAGGATGGAGATTCTTTCCGGCTGACATCGCGCTGATTCTCCTGCTCGGCTTTATGCTCTACAGCCGCCGCATTGAGATAAGAGATCTATTTCTCCCCGGTGTCTATGCGATCACTGCGATGATGATCGCCAATATCGTACGAATCGGCGGACATGAAGGACGGCTGCTGTCCGAAGCGCAGTTGGTGGTCACGGTCCTTGGGCTTGGCGCAATCACTCGTTGCATAGTGACACGAAAGGTGCGAAATCAAGGTCGCTACTCGACACTTCGAGGGTTCAAAGCCACTTACGTCGCGCTGGCCGTGACCGTCCTGATGTCATACATGGCATATTCATACAGTGATGATGCGCGACGGAATTGGGAGTTTTCGACACGGTCAGTATTCCCGCTGGAGCAAGTCCACGGAGATATCAACGTCAACGCTTGCCTTGACTGGATTCGCAACAACACCCCACCGAGTACTTTGGTTGCATCGAACATGTGGCGCACACCTGGATCGGAAGATCAAAAGTACTTTCTGGTGAGTCTGAAGACGAAGCGGCAAGTACTCGTCGATGGACCGACATACGTGGCCAATACGGGCACTTACGATGACCCGTCGATTCTCGAGAGTCACAAGAATCTCATCGACTACTTCGTTTGGTCACCAACGGTGGCAAGAATGGAAGCGTTGGAGGATCTAGGTGTGGATATTCTCCTAACTGACGACACACGCAAACACAGCACGCAAATCGGTAACTTCGTGGCGACGAAATTGAGCAATCCGCGGTGCTCGGTATTCGCCCTGTAATCACGTCACCATTGGCGGTTCATTACCGAGGTGACATGATGTCATTCAAGAGGGTTCACACCACTTCGTTGATCGCCCTCGTGGGGATCGCATCCGGCGTTCCCTTTGTCGGCCTGGTGCGATTGTTGATCCTCATCACCCTTCTCGGGCTTTTCGTGGATGGCAAGACCACGACACGCTCCATGCCACGCAGCTTCCTTGTCAGTTGCCTCGTCTTTTCGATGACCGCACTTGCCCTGGTCCTCCTCCTTTCAACGCACACGTGGTGGTGGAGGCCTGCCGTATTCTCCTCCTGGATTTCTGCGATATTCATCATTCGACGAATGCATCACGAGTCTCACTCCGCTGAGCAAGGTCGTCATACATCACACAAGGAACTCGTCGGTATAACCGTTGCCGTTCCACTCGTTCTCGTCGCTCAGGGTTGGACGCACATGATCCCGCTCGCCGTGGGAATCAGTGTGTGCGCTACTTACCCACAGGCTGGTGAGCAATCAAATGCGTCCATACGTTCTTGTGCTCACGGTGACGTTAGGTCTCACAGGCGCGCTCATGTCACGACATTGGTTATCTCGTGAGGATCTCCGGGTGTGGACGTCATACGACCAGAACTTCCGGGCATCGCTCGCAACCGGCCTCACAAGATGGGGTTGGACCGACTGGAATGCCGCAACAGGCCAACGCATTCGCTATCACTGGTTGAGTGAAGCAACGGCCGGGTTGATCTCGCGAGTGACAGGAATCGATGAATTCGATTCGGTGACCCGTCTCCTGCCGATACTCGGGGTGCTCGGAGTGTTGCTTGTCGGCACGGCGCTTCTCAAGCAACTCGGAGTGCATCCGTTCGCAGCTCTTGTGGCCACAACACTCACTGCTTCACTCCATCAACCATTTTCGGTGTACTCGATCGGCACCTTATGGGGAACGTTCCTCGGCTGGGGAGTTCTTTTCCTCTTGGCGACAATTGCGACGAGCGATCGTTCAACGAGCGACTCCATCATCCCAGCAGTTGGTATCTCCATCGCCTGCGTTGCAGTGCTGCTCAGCCAAAGCACGATGGGAGTGACAATTGCCGTTGTTGTCGGCGTGACGTATCTCGTATTTCTATTCACGCACCGCATCCGAATCAGACAGTTTCTCTTCGTCGGTATCCCGCTTATCGTTTTCTACGCGCTTGCCGGCTTCACCATTCTGAGAGGACCCACAGGCTCTGCCACCGAAGTCACTCGCATCCCCGTTTTGTGGCACGGAATCATCGGTCTACCCGATTCATTCAAGGAAGCGTTCACGTTCTGGCTCGAACCGATTCCACAGTCTCTACTCGTGCCGATGTTCCTGCTCTCCGTCGCGATAGGAACGCTGTATCTGAAGGGTGCCCGACAGGGTTTTGCGTGTCTGTTCGTCGGCGCATTTCTCGCTTCCGTGCTCATCGTCATCAACGTGATCCGCATCGGTGGATATGAAGAGCGATTCGTGCGAGAAGGAATCGCCATCGCTTCGCTCTTCGGAATCGGTGGGCTCATGCACGCGATTATGACGGACTCTTCGCGGTTGAAAAGATTCGTTCTGCTTGCACTCACGGTCTTCTTCATCGTCCGGCGGTTCGAATACTGGCAAGTGTCACGGTCTGCGGATGTAACCATCGAGGCCCACGTCTTTGTCATCCTCATTGTCTCCGTCGGTGCAATATTTCTGTACCTGACACCGCGTCTTCGATGGGTTGCACTCGCGATCGCAGCCCTCGCGCTGGGAAACGTTATTGGCTTCTTCCACGAGTCCGTCGAGAAGAATCTGACACTCGCGACTCGTGACATGGTTCCCCTTTCCCACGTAAACGGCGATGCGGAGATCGATGAGTGCATGGCGTGGGTACGCGCGAACACCGCTCCGGATACGGTAATTGCTTCCAACATGTGGCGGATTCCTCGTCTGGAGGATCAGAAGTATTTCCTCGTCTCGCAAAAGACGAAACGACGCGTCGTGGTCGACGGACCCGACTATTTGGCCAGCACCGGTGCATTCCCGGAACGAAGTGAGCTCGAGCGACTGAAGAACGTCATCGATGACTTCGTATCTTCTCCGTCTCTATACCGTCTCAACGAACTGCAAGCGACGTCTGCTCGCTACCTCATCGTGGACCAATCGCGGCCGAGAAATTCCCGCTTGGGCACTTTTGTGAGGCTTGTCGAGGGCAATGACCGTTGTTCGGTATACGCGCTGTAGACGAGAACTTGCATCCACTGTCCATCCGCTGGGCGTCCATTACCGTGGATGCGCGATGACGAAGCGACAATGGCGATGGGGATTGACGGTGCTCCTTGTCACGCTCTTCATCGCCGGTCCCGTCTCTGCACTCTCGGAAATTCCAAATGAAGTAATCGCCAGCAACCCAGCCAAGGGTGCCACGGTCACAGTCGTCCCCACTCAAATTCAGCTCACATTCCGCAATCCACTCGATGCCGACGACGTCGCCGCGCTCGTCGTCACGCTCCGATGCGCAGGTTCTCCGGTATCGGTAGGTAAACCCACCGTGTCGGCGAACATGACCGATGCCGTCGCCGTTCTCACCTCGATTCCCCCATCCGGCTTGTGTGACGTCACCTGGGTGATCAACCCGCGCTCGAACAACCTCGGAGTGTTCAGCTTCACGCTGTTGCTGCCGAATTCCGTGACTCCGGGGATCGACTCACCGACGGAGACGACGATCGTCGGAGAAGTCGTACCAACGGGAACGACCCGCGTTGAACCGCGTTTCGGCAGCCTTCTCGGCCTCATCCGGATCGCCGAGTACCTCTTTGTCGCGGCGATCTTTGGCGGGTTGCTGTTCATCGTCATCGGGTGGCCCGAGGGCGTTCTCTACGACACGTCTTTGCGCTTCCTGCGTCTGGCGTGGGTCGGGGCCGTCGTGTCGATGTATTTCGTGCTCGCAATCAATTCGATGCGCGCAAGCGGTGAGAGTTTCGCGGCCTCGCTCAACCTCTTCGCGTGGCCGGGACATCTCAACAACGGCTCCGGCATCGTGCTTCTCATTCGCTTCGCACTGGTCGTCGGATCGTCCTGGTTGATCTTCCGTCCCCACAAGACGCTCGACCCGGCGACTCAGGTCCCGGCGATCCTCTATCTCCTTGCGATGACGGCGACGTACGGGCTCACACGTGTCGGACAGAACCTGCCGTTCTTCACCTTCATCGTCGGCATGATTCACGCATGGGCGATGGGTTTGTGGATCGGTGCGCTCGCGCTTCTGTCGAGGGCCGTGCTTGCCGGCCCGGGAGAGTCGGACCTCGTTGATGCCGTGCGCTATTTCGCGAAGTTCTCCGGGTCGATCATCATCGTCACGTGCGTCACGGGTGCACTGCAGATCTACCTCATGGATGGTTCGGCAATCTTCACGACGGGGCACGGACGCATCAACGTCATGGTGCTCATCATCACCGCCGTCATGATTTGGATCATGATGCTCATTCGTGCCTTCGTCACCGGTCGTCTCACGCGCGAGAGAAACCTCAGTGCGAAGATGGCCTGGCGTTTGCGCCGTGCCATCTCCGTCGAACTTGCCGTGGGCATTTTCGTTCTAGGTCTCACCTCGTGGGCGGTGACGATGCGGGCTCCGAAGGCAGTTGCCACGCGTACCGCACCGACGGCGTCGTATGCATTCCGCGAAGAGCTCTCAAACGATCGTTTCACGGTGATCCTGTCGCTCACGCCGCTCACCGTGGGAACGAATGCAATGCGTGTCGAGTTGCTCGAGCCTCGGCGCATCAATAACTTCCTCATTCGCTTCACCCCGCAGGCGCCCGAGTACCCGGGTCTCACGCTCACCGTTCCCCTCACCCGACCGGGTGCGGCCGTCGCTCCCGTCGACGGTGGTCTCACGTTCCCCGTCACCGGAATATGGAACGTCGAGCTCACGGGTACGACAACGACGGGGGATCTCGAGCCGTTGTCAACGACGATCACGATCACCGACACTCCGGTGACGACGACGATCGCGCCGGTCATGACAACGGTGCCCGGTGCGACGACCGTGCCCGCACTCGCACCTGCCACCACCGCAGCTCCCTGACCGAACCCCGGGGGTACCCCGAGCACTAGCGTTTCGGGAGTGGCTGAGAACCCGATGATCGACAAGCTGAACGAGCTCCAAGAGCGCCGTCGCCAGGCGCACAACGCCGGGTCACCCCGAGCCGTTGAACGCCAACACGAAAAGGGCAAGTTGCTCGCCCGTGAGCGGCTCGAAGCGTTGCTCGACCCGGACAGCTTCCACGAACTCGACTTGCTTGCCCGGCATCGTGCACATGCAGCCGGCCTCGAAGAGCGCCCGTACACCGACGGCGTCATCACCGGCTGGGGAACCATCGACGGCCGCAAGGTGTTCGTGTTCAGCCAGGACTTCACGGTGTTCGGTGGTGCACTCGGTGAGGTGTTCGCAGAAAAGATCCACAAGCTCATGGATCTTGCATTGAAGACCGGTGCCCCGGTCATCGGTTTGAACGACGGTGCAGGTGCACGCATTCAAGAGGGCGTGGTGTCACTTGCCAGCTACGGCGGCATCTTCTGGCGCAACGTCCAGTCGTCGGGAGTCGTTCCCCAGATCTCCGTCATCCTCGGTCCGTGTGCCGGTGGTGCGGTGTACTCGCCGGCCATCACCGACTTCATCTTCATGGTGCGCGAGACGAGCCACATGTTCATCACCGGCCCCGACGTGGTGAAGACGGTGACGGGCGAAGACGTCACCCTCGAGGAACTCGGCGGCGCGATGAGCCACGCCTCGAAGAGCGGCGTTGCCACGTTCGTGTCAGCGGACGAAAAGGCGTGTCTGGCCGACGTGCGCTACCTGCTCAGCTTCCTGCCGCAGAACAACATGTCGGAGGCTCCGGCAGTAGAGCCGACCGACGATCCGCAGCGCTCGTGCGAGTCGCTGCGCACCCTGCTTCCCCCGTCGCCGAACCAGCCGTACGACATGAAGAAGCTCATCGCCGAAGTCGTCGACGACGGCGAGTTCTACGAGTACTTCCCGCATTGGGCAAAGAGCATCGTGTGCGGTTTCTCGCGACTCAACGGCCAGTCGGTCGGCATCGTCGGCAACCAGCCGATGGTTCTCGCGGGTGTGCTCGACATCGAGTCGAGCGAGAAGGCGGCGCGTTTCGTGCGCACCTGCGACGCATTCAACATTCCGATCGTCACGTTCGTCGACGTTCCCGGCTTCCTCCCCGGGGTCGACCAGGAATACGGCGGAATCATCCGCCACGGTGCGAAGTTGCTGTACGCGTACTGCGAAGCAACCGTTCCGCGCATCCAGGTGATCACCCGCAAGGCGTACGGCGGCGCGTACGTCGTCATGAACTCGAAATCGATCGGTGCCGACCTCGCCTATGCATGGCCGACGGCCGAACTTGCCGTGATGGGTCCGCAAGGTGCGGTGGAAATCGTCTACCGACGTGAACTGCAGCAGGCTGCCGACCCCGTCACCCGCCGTGCCGAACTCGTCGCCGAGTACACCGAGAAGTACGCCAACCCGTACGTCGCTGCCGAACGTGGTTTCGTTGACGACGTCATCGACCCTGCCGATACGCGCAAGGTGCTCATTGACGGGCTCGAAATGCTGAAGACGAAGCGTGAGGAGTTGCCGCGGCGCAAGCACGGCAACATGCCGTTGTGACGTCGCCCGTCATCACCCCCACGCCATCCGCCGATGAAGCTGCGGCAATCGTCGTTGCTCTCGATGCCTTCACGTCATCAACCGGCGTCCTCGACACCGACGCGAAGCCGTCATCGGCGTGGCGTTTCAGCGGTCGCTGGTGGGTCGGTTCGACGGTCGTACGGCGCACCCGCCCGCACGGCTGAACGGTGTCGTCAGTTCGCTCGTAGCGGTGTCGGGCACGACACGCCCGTTCCACCGATACCGCAATACCCGTTGGGGTTCTTCGCCAAGTACTGCTGGTGATAGTCCTCGGCGAAGTAGAACGTCTGCGTATCGACGATTTCAGTGGTGATCGCTCCGTAGCCGGCGCGCGACAGTTCGGTCTGGTACTCCTCTCGGGTTGACAGTGCCCGCGCACGCTGGTCGGCATCGAACGTCTGAATGACGCTGCGGTACTGCGTCCCGAAGTCGTTGCCTTGGCGCATGCCCTGCGTCGGGTCATGGTTTTCCCAAAAGGTACGGAGGAGTTGGTCATACGAGATCACACGCGGATCGAACACCACGAGAACCACTTCTGCGTGATTCGTGGTTCCGCTACAGACCTGACGGTACGTGGGATCGACGACGTGACCGCCGGAATACCCCACGGCCGTGACGTGCACACCGGCTAGCTGCCAGAACAGTCGCTCGGCACCCCAGAAACAACCCATACCGAACACCGCACGGTGCGACTCCACCGGGTAATCGGACATCAGCAGATGACCGTTGACGAAATGGCTGAAGTCGGTGGGGATCATGGTGTCAGGATAGAAGGCAGTCATGGCCACCGAACCACGCATCCGGGATTTCGTTGTGGACGATCTCGATGCCGTGTGGACAATGAACGAGGCGGCCGTTGATGCGGTGAGTTCGGTGAGTCGAGAACAGATGTCGGCTCTCGTCAGCATGTCACGCGACGTTCTCGTCGTCGAAGATGGGGCCGAGCTCGTTGGGTTCTGCAATACGTTCGACACGGGTGCCGGCTACAACAGCGTGAACTACCGCTGGTTCAGCGAACGTTACGACGCGTTCGTTTACCTTGATCGAATTGTCGTCGCCGATTCACACCGCAACCGCGGACTCGGCGCACGTTTGTACGAAGAAGTCGAGCGTCGAATGATCGCCACTGGCGGTCCCTATCTGCTCACCTGCGAGGTGAACTTCGACCCGCCGAACGAGGGATCTTTGCGCTTTCATCGCCGAATCGGGTTTTCCCCCGTGGGACAACAGGAGTCGAAGCCCGGGTTGGTCGTTGAAATGCTCGGAAAGCAGATCCGGTGACAGTGCAGGAACGCAGTCGGCGGTTAGACGCCGGTCTCGTCGGTGCTGCAGTGCTCGGTGGCATTGCATTTTTCTTCATTGTCGGACCGAGCGTTCTCAACCCAATGAACGTTCGCTGGCTGCTCATCGGGGATACCGCCCAGAATTACCTCGGCTGGCAGTTCTTCAGACGAACTCCGTTGCTCCAATGGCCTCTCGGCAGCAACCCCGAGTTCGGCGTGGGATTTGCTTCGTCAATCGTCTTCAACGACCTCATCCCCGGTCTGGCACTTCTCCTCAAACCGCTGAGCTCTCTGCTTCCACGTGAGTTTCAGTACTTCGGCTGGTGGCTGCTTGCGTGCTTCGTCTTGCAGGGTGCGTTCGCCTGGAAACTTGCTTCGCGCTTCTTGACGAGTGTCTTCGCTCGCTACGTCCTCGTCGGATTCCTGCTCATCCAGCCGGCCTGGTTGCACCGCATGACCTTCGAGGGATACGGGCACCTGGCACTATCGGGTCACTTCCTCTTGCTGTGGGCGTTGCTGCTTGCAATACAACCTCAGTGGTCACCTCGGCAATGGTGGGGCGTACTTGGCGTTTCCCTTGCGGTGACTCTGTACCTGTTCATCATGGTGGGCATCATGTATTCCTTCTCGCTGCTGCGACAGGGGATACGCACCCGAGCCTGGCGCCCACTCGCAGCCCACGGCACAGTCGCCGTCACCATCGCCGGCGCACAAGCGTGGGCCTTCGGCATGTTCATGGCCGGCGACACGACCGACTCGGGGCTCGGTCGCTACAGAGCCACTCTCGCATCACCGATCGACTCCTTTGACGGTCTCGGAACGGCATGGTCACGATTGCTGCCCGACCTCACGAGCACTGCCGGATCGAACGAGGGCTTCGCCTTCGTCGGTCTCGGCGTTCTTCTTCTCGTTGTGGCGGCATCGTCGATCTTCGTTGCTCGCCGCAGTCGGTACCTGGCCGGCGTACTCAAGAGGCACTGGCACGTTGCAGCGGGCTTGTCGCTGCTTGCCTTGCTCTCCCTCTCACCCCGAATCGGCGTCGCCGGACGTGAGCTGATCAATTACGACATTCCCAATGCGCTGATGCCGATCTTCTCCTCGCTGCGCTCCTCGGGCCGCCTCATGTGGTTCCCGGTCTACGCACTCACCATCGCAGTTGTCGTCTACGTCAGCCGCCGCCCGGGCATCGGCGCTGCTGTGGTGGCCGGAGCACTGCTCATCCAGGTCGGTGACTCGCTCATTGCCTTGCGTGAAACACGGGAACGATTCACGGATACGAACGTCACTCTCGTCACCGACGACCCGAGATGGGACGAATGGGCATCCGGAAAGACGCGTCTGACGAGCATTCCCCCGTTGAACAACGATCCGTTGTGGATCGAC
Organism: Ilumatobacteraceae bacterium; assembly: GCA_044238425.1. Lineage (GTDB taxonomy): Bacteria > Actinomycetota > Acidimicrobiia > Acidimicrobiales > Ilumatobacteraceae > F1-60-MAGs027. The sequence goes on along the minus strand of JBIIDI010000002.1, from coordinate 17,656 downwards.
CTCGCCATGCTCGCCGATCGACACGACCTCGAGACGAACTCCGCATACGTCAGTCGCACCGACTCCCGCCAATTCAGCGATTTGGTGGAGACCACTCAGAAGGTCCTCGAATCTCTCTCCTTCGAGTCCGACACCCTGTACGTCATCACGAACTACCCACCGAATCCGATGTCCGATGCCGTGCGCGAATTGTCGGTCCGTGGTGAAGCGGCGGTGCACATTGTTCCGGTCGACGGCGGTTCCGACGTTGTCATCGTGTTGACCCAGTAACGCCCCATTACAGTTGTGCTGCGATGCAGCCACAGCACAAGTCAGATCGACGTCTGTCAATAGCGATCTTCGTCATCTTCGCAGTTGCATTTCACAAGTACACCCACGAGGGCTGGCGGGTGTTTCTCGAGGGTCTCGGGTTTCGGCACGGCATCTTCGGTAGTGGTGACTGGCTTGAGCCGTACAAAACTGCATCAGAACGCGCAGTCAACTCTTGGCTTGCAGAGTATCTGCTTGACGCTGATCGCCAAGTGATGAATCGAATCACCCAAAACCGTGCTCATGGGATTTTTTCCGCCGGAATTTCACTCGATACTGAGGGTGGATATACATCACAGATCGGCCTTGGTGGATGGATTCTGTCCTTGATCCCAAGCGTTTTTGGCTTGGGGGGAAACGGTCACACGATTCACTTTGTACAGCCTCGTAGCTGCTGTAAGCGCCGCGGTATCGACAGCAATTCTGAACATGGTGCGACACAGTGCACCCAAATCAATTGTGATCGTGGTTGGATTTGCATTGCTTCAGCCCTGGGTTCTCGCTATCGCATCGACACCGAATCTCGTTGTCGCATTGCGTGTACTGCCGGCTTTATGGGTGTTTCACTGGCTCCGCCGAGGCAAAGGTTCAAAGTTGCGGCTCGCTCTTCCGACCATTGCATTGTCGGTACTGGGCTATGCCTCGGGATACGACTGGGCGACCACTGTTCCCGCAATGGCCGCTGCCGTTTGTGTCTATTGGGCAATCAACAATGGCTGGACATACCGCCGATTCATTTCGGTCGCCGGCACTGTCATTGCGTCCACCGTTGGTGCACTGATGCTGACCATCGGACTTCATTTTGTGCAGCTATGGAGCCGTTTCGGCAGTCGAACTGCAGCGTGGTCCACCATTACCTACCCGTTATCCAAGCGAGCGGGTGCGGGTTTACAGTCTGTAATTGACCCACTACTTCTTGAAGCTCAGAAAGCATCACCCGATCTGGTTCTCAAATGGTATCTAGGAATGCCTGCGCTCTTCCCACCTGCGGCAATTCCTGGTCTGCGCTTCTTTTCGGTAGGAAGCGTCATTGTCGTCGTTCTCACCATTCTTTGTATGGATCTGCGCACGAAAACTCTTGACTCGGTTGTTCTTCAACGCATCGCATTAGGTTGTGGCTTTCTTGTAAGTCTGCTCGGTCCCCTCGGGTGGTTTCTTCTCTTTCGTCCTTCGGTATACATTCACACCCATCTGGACGGTGCCATTTGGTACTTGCCAACGATTCCACTTGGCTTGTCGCTCATCATGATGCGCTTTGGCACACTTCAACCCGCTCATAAACGATTACGCCGAGTGACAAATGTGTCGATTGCCGGCGCAGTCATTTCGTTAATCCTGCTGTACATGATCTCGAGCAGTCTTGTTGCAAGATGACTGTTGCTTGGCGCGCTCGGAGAGACTCGAACTCCCAACCTTCTGATCCGTAGTCAGATGCTCTATCCATTAAGCTACGAGCGCTTGGTGTAGCGCCTAAATGATACAGCGCTAGAGACGCCAGGACTTCGTCCACCACGGGCGCCATGACGAGCCATTACGGCGGTACAACTCGAGGGCCGCCTCTGCGCTAACTCGTGGGTCCAGGAGTTGCGCCGCTTCAGCGACGCCGATTCCGGCGAGCCATCCCTTGTGCACCCGGTAATAAATCTGGAACAGCCCGTAGCAACACCTACCGGTACCACCCACCGCGCCGGGACGTAGCTTGCTTTCACGCTGAGCGACGAAAAGTGCATTTTCTTCCTGGTCGTCGGGCCATACGTCGCGGATGATCTGAACGACTTCCCGTCGCGTATAGGTGGTTGACTCGGCACGTGCCACTGCAGGCGCGATCGGTTCGGGAGGCAGGCAAATTCGATCACCGACGTAGATCGGAGTTGATTCCTTAGCCGAATTCAGTGAATAGAGCGTGCGCAGCGGTACGTCGAATCGCGCGGCCAACCGCGTCCAGGAATCATTCGGCTTGGCCCGATGAACTCGCTCACACGAGTCCGCCGATACCGGAGTCGCAACGACACCCAGTGCCGATGCACCAACCACCACGGCAACCGTCAACTGGCGGAGAGGGTGGGATTTGAACCCACGGACCGGCTCAACACCGGACAACGCCTTAGCAGGGCGCCCCATTCGGCCACTCTGGCACCTCTCCCGGGCAGTCACAAACTTCGCGACAACCGTGGATCGCAGTGTACTCAGGCGATGTCTCTCCTCGGTCGGAAAATAGTGGCGGAACGAGAGGGATTCGAACCCCCGAGCCTGTTACGGCCTTCCGCTTTCAAGGCGGATGCAATCGTCCACTCTGCCATCGTTCCGGATCGAACGCTAGCGGCGTCGTGTGCGACAGCTCGCTGTGCTACTCAGCGACGAACTTTGTTGCGCAAGTCCGCGATCCAGTCGTCGGCGTCGCGCCAGCGCGCATCGGCGTGATCACGTGCGCTTTGCGCCTGTTGACCGGCTGCCGGATACGACCCGAGAAACTTCACACCACCCTGTTTGGCGCGCAGATCACGCAATGCATCGGCGACGAGTTCGTCTTCAACGTGCCCGTCGCAGTAGATGATGAAGCAGTAATCGCCGAGACCGCCGCGCTTCGTCGGACGTGACAAGAGCTGCTGCAGGTTGATGCGCCGAGCGGCGAATTCCTGCAGAATTCCGATGAGGCTGCCCGGTTCGTCGGCGCGCTGAAACACGACGAGTGCGGTGCGATCATGACCGGTGCGCGCGGGCACCGAGTTCTTCGCGACGAGAACGAAGCGCGTCTGGTTGCCCTCGTGATCGGAGATTCCGGCACGGACGACCTGCAACGAGTAGAGATCGGCGGCGATTCGCGTGGCGATGGCCGCAACGTGCGGATCATTTTGCTCGGCCACCAATCGTGCAGCTTCCGACGTGGAATTGGTCGCACGCACGGTGGCATGGGAAAGCTCGCGACGCAGGAACGCGTGACACTGGGCGGCAGCGATGGGAATCGTCATCACCGTGGTGATGTCACCGAGTGGCACGTCACGGGGCGCGAGCAGGCAGTGCTCGATGTCGAGCACGACTTCGCGCTGGATGAACAGGTCGTGATCGAAGACGAGGGCGTCCTGGGTGAAATTCACCGTGCCCTCAATGGAGTTCTCGATGGGCACGAATCCCGCATCGACATCCCCGGCTTCGACTGCTTCGAGCACGTCGGGAACCGTGGGAAACGGGACACGAGTCACGGCCGCAAGGTCGGGCTGGGTGATCAATGCCTGTTCGGTGAAGGTTCCCGACGGGCCGAAAAAGCCGATGCGTCGAATCACCGCGTCAAGGCTACGGGTAGTCTGCGAACCATGTTCGAATACGCAGCGTTGCACCCGTTCAATGCGAGCCCGGAATCGTTGGCGGCCGAACTCACGCGTCGTTCGGCGGAGGGTTGGGAAGTCGTGAGCATCACCACCACTCCCGAAGGTCGGTACTGCGCATTCATGCGCCGACCGACGACGGGTTCCTCGGCGGCATCGTCAAGTTCGCCGTCGTCGGCGGGTTTCGCCGCGGCGACCGGTGTCGGCGGTGATTCTGCGGCAACTGCGGTGAACCCGGCGGTTCCCGCAGCGTGGTACAAGGACCCCTCGGGTCGCTACGAGCTTCGCTATTGGAACGGCACGGCCTGGACGGAGCACGTCGCCCGGGACGGTCGCCAGTTCACCGACCCACCCGTCGCCTGACCCTCGATGCGAGCGACGTCGCTCGGTCACGCGGGCATTCTCGTCCGCAGCCGCGACACCACGATCGTCTGTGATCCGTGGTTCGTCCCGGCGTTTCACGCGTCGTGGTTTCCGTTCCCCCGCAACGACTGCCTGTCGGCGCAGCTCATGGCCGACGTCCGCACGCCGACGTACCTCTACGTGTCGCACCTTCACGGCGATCACTTCGACGAGGAGTTCCTGCGCAGCGGAGTCGACCCGTCGACTCCCGTTCTGCTTCCCGACTTCCCGACCGACGAACTCGAGCGGCGATTCCGTCGACTGGGTTTCGACACCTTCATTCACACCCGTGACGGAGAGGAAATCGAACTCGCCGGCGGCGTTCGTGTGGCGATCCACGTCGAGTCGTCGATCACCGACGGACCGGGCGGCGACTCGGCGATCGTCATCAGCGACGACACCGCACGACTCGTCAACCAGAACGATTGTCGCACCGACGATCTCGGGGCACTGGCAGCACACGGTCCGGTCGACATGCACTGGCTGCAATTCAGCGGCGCCATCTGGTACCCGATGGTGTACGACGTCGATGACGAAACAAAGCGCCGCGAGGCACGCCAGAAAGTGGAGAGTCAGTTCACCCGTGCCCTGCACTACGTCGAGGCGGTGGGGGCACGATGCGTCGTGCCATCAGCCGGACCGCCGTGCTTCCTCGATCCCGACCTGTTCGGGCTGAACGTCGTGTCGGGTAAGGAGGTGTCGATCTTCCCCGACCAAACGGAGTTTCTCCGACGACTGCCCGCCGACAACGGCATTCTCAACGTTCCCGGCACGACGATCGACATCGTCGACGGCAACGTCACGATCGCCCATCCGTCATCGGACGACGACGTTCGTCGCCCCTTCGAACGCAAGGCCGACTACTTGCGCGAATACCGGAGCGATTGGCTGCCTTGGATCCGTGCGCGCATGGACTCGCTCCCCGCACTCGGCAACGATGTCGTCGAACGACTCCGTGCATGGTGGGAGCCGCTGCTCGCGCTCGCGCCGTCACTGCGTCTCGGTGTCGGCGCCGGATGCCTCATTCGGTCGGGTGAGCACGAGATTTACGTCGATTTCCCGAACGGACGCGTGCATGCATGGAACAATGAGGTATACCGCTTTCGATTCGACATTCCGCCCGGACTTCTCGCCCACGTATTGTCCACCCACGCGGTGGACTGGTCGAATTCGCTGTTTCTCTCGTGCCGATTCGTCGCCTGGCGTGAAGGAGCGTACAACGAGCACCTGTACAACTTCTTCAAGAGCCTGTCGCCGGAGCGGATGCGGAGGGCGAACGAAGAGGCAAAGCGTCGACTCGGCATCGACGATACGCCGAACGAGGAGATCGTGCTGGGTGACTACGTCGTGCAGCGTTACTGCCCCCACCGCAAAGCCGATCTCTCCGTGTTCGGCGCGGTGGAAGGTGACGAAATCGTGTGCTCGTTGCACGGATGGCGCTTTTCGACGACCGATGGTCGGTGCGTCAACGCCGAGGATCGCCGCTTGAAAGTTCGTCGTCGCAACACCGGCGAATAGTGAGCCGACGACGGCCAACCGGCTCACTAGTCGAGAAGGATCGGCAGTTCGAACCAGATCGTCAATGAGTACTTCACGCCGCGCGTCACCGGTGTCGACCGATGCGGATGCGTGACGAGGCTGGGCCATGCCAACAGGTGCCCAACCGGAATGTCGGCATTCGTGAAGTCTTGGCGCGGAAAATCGAGCGTTCCGCCGTCGTAGTCATCGTTCAATTTCACGCTCGCCGACACCTGGGCGACGTCGTGGTGCAGCCGCAAGGAAGTGCCCGATGTGGCGTCGTAACGAATGACGAACGCGTCGTTGATTCCCCGGTATTCGATGAGCTCCCACTCCTCCTGCAAACGGGGCCAGATGCGTTCACCCATGTCGTTTTCGAGATTCTCGAACAGCAGAGGACTGAGGCGCGCGAGGGAGAGTTCGTTTCCCGGTACGGGATCGCCCGGCGCGCTCGCGAAGGCTCCGGATGCTTCGGTGGCCGCAATGAGTGCGCTGCAGAATGCCGGTGTGAAACACGGGAGGCTGACGAGGTCCGCACCGTGGTGTGTGAGCGGACCGTGTCCATCGACCACGTCGGCATATGCAAGAAGCGTGTGCAGCACATCAATTGACGTCACGATGACATCGTCGCAGGTCGCCGGATGACGACGGGGGATTTCGTCGCACGTGAGTAGCATGATGAAAGGGGAAATCGCGTGAACACCGCTTTCGACACCGCTTCCGTGGCGGAACACCGACTCCTTGATCGCATCGACGTTCGACCTTTCTTCGACACGTTGCGGGCCCGCTGGTGGGTGCTCCCCGTCACGATCGTCGTCGCCGTCGGTCTGTTGTGGGTGCAGGAGTCCGATCTGCAAACGACTCCCGATGCCTACACGTTGACCCGCACCTTCGAGGTGAGCGACCCTCTACCGACCCTGGCACTCGTCGGCTTGGACCCGTCGGGAATTCGGGCAATCCCCGATCTCGAATCGCAGTTTCTCGTCCTTCGCAGTGATGACGTGCGTCAGCGGGTGGCAGACGTTCTCGGCTACGAACCGTCGGTAGCCATTTCCCGGGCAACGCCGACGTTCTCCCTCATCGATACCACGGACGCGGACGGACGCAGCAGCTTCACATTCCGCTCGTCAGGTATTCCGACGCTGACGTTCACGTGCAACGAAACGGTTCGTGATCGCTGCCCGGACATCCTCGACGCCTACGTCGCCGAGGCGGCGAAGCTCCGGGCGGAGTCGCTGGCTGCAGGACTGCAGCGTGGTCGCAACCTGCTCGATGCCGCACTCGAGGCCACTCCCGACGATGCCCGGCTTCGTCAGCAGATTGCGGCCATTGACAATCTCATCGCCGATGCCACACCGACGTACCGACTGATTTCCAGTGAAGAACAGTCGTACGGCGCGACCGTGACGACGGTGTCGCCGAACACGTACATGTTCGGAATTGCGGCAGGTCTGCTCATCGGTCTGCTCATCGTGTTGCAGTGGTCGCTCGTCGACAACACGATTCGCAGCGTGCAACGTCTGCGCCGGGCCATCGGCACCGAGCGCGTGATCGGCATGGTGAAGCGTGATGCGGCGGCGTTGGAGACGCAGCTCGCGCATGCCGCGCTTACACGAGTCGGGTCCTCAGTGCAACTCGTCCCGCTCTCCGCGGGCGCGCGCACCGACGCGTTCCCGGGCTCGCAGATAACGGCACCGCTTGACGAATCAATCCCTGCACCGTCACAGGGAACCGATGTGCTCGTCGTTCAGCGCGGCAAGGACCGCGTTTCGACTCTGCTCACTGCCCTGACGGGGCTGCAGCAGGCCGGCCACCGAGTTGCCGGCGTCGTGCTTCTCGACTGATTTCATCGGCCGTGGGCACGAGTGCCCATACGAGCAATGCCCACATGAAGTGCGTTCCCAGGAAGAACGACTCCTGCGTTGCCGCCGCCAACACGAAGAAGGCGACCGCGTATCGCAGTTGTCCGAGCGGTTCGACGAGGGCGATGCGGTGCAGTCGCAGTCCCGACACGATGATCAAGGCAAGAAACAGCGCACCGGCAACGAAGCCGCCGCCGAGGAGGATGTCGAAGTAGCCGCTGTGCGACCACGACACGTCGCCGAGGTCCCACCAGCCGTCACGCTGGAAGAACGTCCGTGTACGCCACGCGGCCATCCATCCCCAGCCGACTAGCGGCTTGTCGAGAACGCCGTCCCAGGAAAATGCCCATGACTGGCTGCGGCTGTTGAAGCGCGACTCCTGACCCACCAAGCGCAGGAACGAGTCCTGGAACACGAGGATGAACGTCGTCGTTGCGGCGACGAGGGCGAGAAAGGCGGGATACACCCAGCGTCGATTGAGTGACGTTCCACCGAGCCGACGGTTGTACGCCCAGCGCAGCGCCGCCCAGAACACCCACACGATAAGAAAGACGACGGCGGCACCGACTGACGTACTCGACTGGCTCTTCCACACCACCCATATGTCGATCGCAGCCACGACCACCGCCGTCACCACCCACAGTGGTGTCCACGCCGAGCGCCGTCGCATCGTCATCCACGCGACACCGAGAGCGGTGATTGCACCGACCGCGGCCGGCGGGGCAAGTGAGTTGCGGTTGAAGTAGATGCCAATCCAGTAGCCGATGTCCGGATCAACGGCGAGGCTCCAATTGCGCCAAATTGCCCACAGCGACACGGCGACACCGAGCTGCATCGCACCCGAGACGATGAGCAGCATCTCGCGTTGTGCATAGGTCTGAACGAAGTACAGACCGACCATCGTGGTGAGCACGAGCATCGACGCGTCGATGACGGTCACACGGGCGAACTCCGACCACACGGTCGACATCGTGAGCCACCCGACGAGTGCCGCAAGGATGCCTGTGGTCACCCGGTCGATGCCCCGCCGATGCAGTCGCAGGAAAAAGAGCGCCGCAGCCGGAAGTTGGATGAGCGCAAATGTTGCGGTGTGTGCCTGCAACACCGACGGTGTGGGGGTGAACTCCATTGCGCGGCCACTGGCTTCCCACATCTTGTAGACGGGTCCCTGCGTGAGCAGGAAGAGGACGACAACCGCATAGAGGTACTCCACCCACCGTGCAGCGTGCTTCACCACGTGGAAAATCTAGGTGATTTTGCTCGGTAGCCTGAGAACGTGACGTCGCCGCACGACGACCGCGATGCACTCATCGCCGAGCTGTACGAAGAAGCCCACGGATTGCGGATGAAACTCGAAGAGTTCAGCCGGTACACCGAGGATGCGATGGCAAAGATGGCTGCCGAGCGGCGCGATCATGCCGAACGGTACTCCACGATGGAGCGCGACATGTCGGTGCGCGACACGGAACGTCGTCAGCTGCAACAGGAGGTCGTGCAATGCCGGGAGGAGATCGCCCGGCTCACCGCAGAAATCGAGCGACTGCGCATGTCGACTCCGAGCGTGCAGACGCGGCGATGGGGTCGTCGGTCACGATGACCGAGCAGTTTCCCGTCATCATCATCGTCCGTGACCGCTTGAGTCCCCTGCTCCGGCTTCTCCGGTGGTTGGACAAGGTGGGACAACACGAAGTCTGGTTGTGTGACAATGCGAGTACGTGGCCGCCGATGGTCGAGTTCCTCGATTCGACGCAGCACCACGTGGTGCGCAACGGTGCCAATCTCGGTCATCGCGCGCCGTGGCTGAGTGGCCTCGTCGCCGACGTCGGCCACGACCGACACTTCGTCGTCACCGACCCCGATGTCGTGCCCGTCGACACGTGCCCCGACGACGCACTCGCAACGTTCAAGCGCGCATTGCAGCGCAATCCCTCCTTCGACAAGGTGGGCTTTTCGCTGAAGATCGATGATCTCCCCGCCCACTACCGGCACCGCGACGATGTCATCACCTGGGAAAAGCAGTTCTGGACCACGGTTCATGAGCCCGGCTTCTACCGTGCACCCGTCGACACGACCCTGGCCCTGTACCGACCGGGGCTCGGCCACGACAACGGCAACGCCCTGCGCTCGGCGCCGCCGTACGTTGCGCGGCATCTTCCGTGGTACGCCGACAGTGCGAATCCCACCGAGGAGGATCGCTACTACGTGTCCCGTGCCGACCGCCTGATCACGAACTGGAACGACGAACGTCTTCCGGCAAACGTGAAAGTCCAGCTCGAGCGTCTTCGTTCGGCAAGGATTGATCCTTCGTGAGCACTCCCGCCATCAGCGTTTCGCATCTGTGGAAGAACTTCCGCCTGTACCACGAGCGCAATCGCTACATCAAAGCTGCCGTGCTGCGAGGACGACGCGCCAAGTACGAGGAATTCTGGGCACTGCAGGACGTGTCGTTCGACGTCGCCAAGGGTGCAACGGTGGGCATCATCGGCTCGAACGGTTCCGGAAAAACGACGTTGCTGAAGTGCCTCACCGGTATCTACTTTCCCGAACGCGGATCGGTGACGATCGATGGCAACGTCGCCGCGTTACTCGAACTCGGTGCAGGTTTCCATCCCGAGTTGTCGGGCCGCGAGAACGTGTACCTGAACGGTGCGATTCTCGGTATGGCGAAAAAGGAGATCGACCGCCAGTTCGACAGCATCGTCGACTTCGCCGGCCTCGACAAGTTCATCGACTCTCCGGTGAAGAACTACTCGTCGGGAATGGTCGTTCGACTCGGCTTCTCGATCGCCACGCACGTGGAACCGGAGATTCTCCTCATCGACGAGATCCTCTCCGTCGGCGACGCGGCGTTTCAGCGCAAGAGCACGGAGAAGATCGAACAGTTCCGCCGCGACGGCCGAACGATCGTCGTCGTCAGCCACTCCCTCGGTCTCGTGCAACAGCTGTGCGCCGACGTCGTGTGGCTGGAAAAGGGCCGGGTGCGCCAGATTGGCCCGGCATCCGAGGTCATTGCTGCGTATACCGGTGGCACCTACCAGGAATCGGGCGCACCGACGGTCGGTGAGGCGAACCGCTGGGGCACCGGCGACGTGCGCGTGTCGTCGGTGACGATGCTCGACGGCGACGGAAAGCCGACCGAGGTCGTTGAATCCGGTGCGACGGCAACGATCGTCGTCGAGCTCGCTGCTCACGTGCGCGTCGAGTCTCCGGTGGTTCGCGTGATGCTCACGACACCGCACGGTGACGCGGTGTGGGGCACGACGACACAGCGGGGTGCGGCAACGTTGCGGGTACTCGAAGGAGCGACGACCGTGCGACTGACGCTTCCGCGCCTGCCACTTCTCGAAGGTGGCTACCACGTCTCGGTCGCCGTCACCGACGCCACGGGATCGACGGAATACGACCATTGCGAGCGATGGCTGCGTTTTCAGGTGCACCAGAGCGATCTGTCCGACTCCGGGATCGTTGCAATTCCGTCGGAGTGGTCGATCACCCGTCACTGAGTAATCGGGGCTACAACTCCTCGGCAATTCGTCGCGACAGGCGACCGAACACCCACAAGCCGATTGCCAGCGACGCGAACGACATGCCGATGATCGGCAGGAGATCGCCCGCTTCGGGGCCGCGACCGTCGAACGTGACGTGTCGGAACGAGCGGAGAAACACCGCCGATGGGTTCCAGTGGAGCAGGAACCCGGCGATCCCCCCCACCTTTCCTTCGAGGCGTGCGGGGTCGTAAATGACCGGTGTCGCAAAGAACCACACCTGCGCGACGATCGTCCACAGGTACTTCAAGTCGCGGAAAAACACCGCACCGACGGCAAGGATGAGGGCGAGACCGGACGCGAAGATCGCGAGCAGGACCATCAGGAGAATCGTCATCGGAATCCACACGAACAGCGGGCTGCCGAAGAGGGCGAGAACGATGGTGAGCAACGTCATCTCGATGGAGAACTGCACGAAGCTGAAGATGACCTGGGAGAAAACGAGCGACTCGCGGGCGAACCGAACCTTGCGTACGAGACCCGAATTCGTCGTCAGCGACTGCAGGCCGAGGTTGCAAATGAGGTTGAGGAATCCCCACGGCAGAATGCCGCTGAGCAGGTACAAACCGTAGACATCGATGCCCGACGGGTCACCCACCCGGGTGCGTACTCCGAACACGACACCGAAAACGAACGAGTAGATGAGCATCTGGGAGAGCGGATTGAGCAGGGACCATCCCCAACCGAGAACGGAACGTCGGTACTTCGCGCGCAACTCGCGCAACGTGAGATTCCACAACAGGTTGCGGGACCGGATGATGTCGGCCACTTGCTGCACGGATGCCCAACCTACCAGCGGGGGTGGACTGTAGAGTTCGTTTCGTGGAGCCGTCACTCGATCGCGTGGACAACGCCGACACCACGAGCGATCCGCACGACGTGCTCATCGTCGAGTTGCGGCAGAAAGTGATGGATCTCGAACTGGCGCTCCTCCACTCGCGGGACTTCGCCATCGGTGCCATCGCTGAAACCGGTGAGTTGCGCCTGGCAAACGCCGAATCGATGATTCACGCCGAGAACCAGCGTGCGCACATCTCACGGCTCGAACAACACGTGACGCAACTCGACAAGCAACTTCGTCGACGCACCAAGAGAGTGAAGGAACTGGAGCGACTCGTGGCCAGCCGCACGTACAAGGTCGGGCGGCTCGTCATGCTTCCCGTGAGGATTCTCAAGCGCCTCGCCCGTTGAGGCAGGCTCTGCCTCGTGCCGCTGTTCAGCATCGTCACACCGGTCTACGAGACCCCGCTCGACGCCCTCGAGGAGTGCATTGATTCGGTTGTCTCGCAGAGTTGCACCGACTGGGAGTGGTGCCTCGTCGATGATGCCTCACCGTCGCCTGCGGCTCGCGAGCGCCTCGCCGCGCTGCGCGCCACGGATCCTCGGGTCCGCGTCATCCATCGAGAGACGAACGGCGGCATCGTCGCAGCCTCGAACGACGCACTCGCGATGGCCGACGGCGAGTTCGTCGTTTTGCTCGATCACGACGACGTTCTCGCCACCGATGCATTGCTCGACATTGCACGGGAGATCGAGGCGCATCCCGACGTCGACTACATCTACAGCGACGAGGACAAGATCACTCCCGACGGTCGCCATTACGAGGAGTTCCGCAAGCCTTCCTGGTCACCCGAGCGCCTGCGCGGTCAGAACTACTGCTCGCACATCTCCGTCATCAGACGCAAGCTCGTCGACGCCGTCGGTCGCTTTCGCAGCGGATTCGACGGATCACAGGACCACGATCTCGTTCTGCGGGTGACGGAACGAACCCGGCGCATCCGACACATTCCGAAAGTCCTCTACCACTGGCGAGCAGTGCCGGGATCGACTGCGGTGGCCGTCAGCGAGAAGCCGTATGCCATGGATGCGAGCGTGCGTTCGGTGCGCGAGCACTGTGAACGCGTCGGCATCCCCGCCGATGTGACCCCCCTGCCACCGTGGCCCGTCGTGCGCGTGCGCCGCCGGATCACCGCCACCCCGCTCGTCTCCGTCGTCATCCCGACGCGTGGTACCAAACGTCACGTCTTCGGGGTGGAGACGGTGCTCGTAAACAACTGTCTCGACAGCGTGCTTCGCAACTCGACCTATCCGCATCTCGAAGTCGTCGTGGTCGTCGACCGCGATACACCGCCGGTAGTTCTCGAGCATCTGTCACGAGTCGATCCGGAACGGGTGCGCCTCGTCACCTACGACAAGGCGTTCAACTTCTCGGCGAAGTGCAACCTCGGGGTGGTGAATTCCTCCGGAGAACACGTGTTGTTGCTCAACGACGATACCGAGGTGATCACCGCCGACTGGATCGAGGAGATGCTCGGCTTCCTCCAGGATGACGATGTCGCGATGGTCGGACCGTTGCTCCTCCTCGAGGACGGTCGCATCCAGAGCGCCGGGCACTCGTACGCCGTGCACCACCACAACTACGGCAACCACATGCCCGGCAACTCCGTCGGGCCGTTCGGCATGTTGAAGGTGGCCCATGAAGTGTCGGGGGTGACGGGTGCCTGTGCCCTCATCCGCCGCAGTGCGTACTTCGAAGTGGGCGGATTCAGCACCGTCTTCCCGTCATCGTTCAACGACGTCGACTTCGGGTACAAGTTGCTCGACCGCGGCTACCGCATCATCTGGACACCGCACGCCCGGCTCTTCCACTTCGAGAGCGCCACCCGGTCACGGACGGTCGATGACACCGAAACGGCAGCGTTGCGTTCGCGCTGGGGCAGTCGCTTCAATCGCGACGACTATTGCCGAGACGCGTGGTCGCTGGAGCATCTTGCCGGTCGGCCACCGTTGCCGAGCCCGAACCAACCACGCTGAGCATCGCCCGCTTCGTCGTCAACGTGATCGTTGCGGCGATGCCCGCGCACGCGGCGGCAGCGAGAATCCACCAGCCGACGCCCGCCGGAGACTCCGAGAGGGCGACTGCAAGCAGACCCAGCGCGGCACCACCCACGAGAAGAACGTTCACCGAACGACGCACGGAGAAGCCGAGGCGCACGAAGCGGTGACTGAGGTGGTCCTGCCCGCCGAGGAACGGACTCACGCCGCGCTTGATGCGTGAAATGAACACCATCGCCGTATCGAGAACCGCGATGCCGAGTACGACGATCGGCACGAAGTACTGCGGAATCTCCGTCACCGCCGTGCGCATCTTCAGCCCGAGATACGCCATGAAAAACCCGATGAACAAACTTCCGGCGTCACCCATGTAAATCGTTGCCGGATGAAAATTGGAGCGAAGGAAACCGAGCATGCACCCGGCGAGACCGATCGCCAGCAACGCGCTGTACTTCTGATCGTTGATGATGGCAATGAGGAAGAAGGAGATGCTCGCCACCGACGCAGTGCCCGCGGCGAGGCCGTCGATGTTGTCGAGCAGGTTGAACGAATTGGTGATCCCGACGATCCAGACGATTGAAATTGCCATGTCGATCCAGTCGGGCATCGGTGTGAACACGTGGATTCCGTTCGTCACGACGACGACCGCCACCGCGACCTCGATGACGAAACGCAACAGCGAGCTGAGACCACGCAAGTCGTCGATGAGCCCCATCGCGCTGAGCAGGAGACCCAGTCCGAGAATGATGAGCAGTTCACGGAACGTCGAGCTCGAATCGGTGAGAAACTCGAGCCACACGATCCGCACACCCGACTCGTCGAGCGTGACGTAGTTGAGCACGTAGGCACCGACGAGTGCCGCCACCGAAAAAGCGGCGAACATGGCGACTCCGCCCAGGTACGGCACGGGAGATCGATGCGATTTGTGACCGCCCGGTCGGTCGACGATGTCTCGTCTGTGGGCGACGTCGCGCACGATGGGAACGAGAACGAGAGAAGTGAGCAATGCGGCGACGAACGTGACGGCGTAGAGCCAGACAGGTGTCACGCATCCAAGGCTAGTTCTCGGCGTGAAACGGTCGATCCAACCGCTTTCCGGCGAGGCCGGGAACGGCCCACAAGTAGCGTGTTCCACTGCATGAAGGTTCTCGTCACCGGCGGAGCGGGATACATCGGCTCGCACCTCGTCGACCGCCTCATTCGTGAGAATCACGACGTCACGGTGCTCGACGACCTCTCCACGGGTTCGTTGCGCAACCTTGACACTTCGCTGTCGTCGATCCGATTCGTCGAGGGAACGATTCTCGATGACTCGCTCGTGCGCACTCTCGTGTCCGATGCCAACCTCGTCTTTCACCTCGCTGCCGCGGTCGGTGTCGGCCACATCGTCGCCGATCCGTTGACGTCACTCATCACGAACACACGGGGTGCGGAAAACGTCATCGAAGCGTGCGCACACACGAACACCCGGCTCGTTCTCGCATCGACGAGCGAGATCTACGGCAAGACGACGAAGATGCCGATGGCCGAAGACGACGACCGGGTACTCGGTTCGACGAACGTCCATCGCTGGGGATACAGCACCGCCAAGGCAATCGACGAGCACCTCGCACTTGCCCATGCCGATCGCGGCTTGCCGGTGTCGATCGTGCGCTACTTCAATTCATTCGGGCCACGTCTCGATCCACGCGGTTACGGCTCGGTCGTCGCCAATTTCTTCCGCCAGGCTCTGGCCGGAGAGCCGCTTACCGTCCTCGGTGACGGTACCCAGACGCGCTGCTTCACGTTCGTCGATGACACCGTCGACGGAACGATGCGCGCCGGATTCCGCGACGAGGCTCTCGGTGGTGTGTTCAACGTCGGCAACGACGTCGAGACCGTCATCGCCGATCTCGCCCACATGATCATCGAGCTCACCGGCTCCCGGTCCACGGTGGAGCTCGTGTCGTACGAGCAGCGGTACGGTCCGCGCTTCGAAGACACGAAGAGGCGCGTGCCGAGCCTCGTTCGCGCGCGAGACGTGCTCGGGTACGCGCCAACGGTGGATTTGCGTGACGGGTTGCAGCGAACGTTGGCGTGGTGGAAACAGACTCACGGATGATCCGCGTCATCCATGTGGTGACGCGTACGAACATCGGTGGAGTGTCCAGCTACGTCGAGAACCTCGTGCGCGGTCTCGCCGGTTGTGCCGATGTCACGCTCGTGCGTGGACAACACGGTGACGACGAGGGTGACTACTTTGCGCATCGGTCGCTTCCCGTACATGTCGTCGATGTGTCGTCGCTACGACGACGTTCCACCCCGTGGAATGATCTCGCTTCACTTTTCCGCCTCATCGGAATCTTTCGACGCATCCGGCCGGACGTCGTGCACACCCACATGGCAAAGGCCGGTGCTCTCGGCCGAGTGGCGGCATTCATCACCCGTGTTCCGGTCCGCATTCACACGTTCCACGGACATCTCCTCCAGGGCTACTTCTCAGGAACGAAAACGCGTGTCATCGTCGCCGTCGAACGCGCGTTGCGGCGCATCACGTCGCATGCGGTCGTCATCGGTGAACGCGTCCGCGGTGACCTCGTCGACATCGGCATCACCTCGCACGCGACGAGCTCGATGATTCCACCTGCCGTTCCCGTTCCGAACCGGGTGCCTCGCACGGCGGCTCGGACGCGACTCGGGCTTCCCGCAGATGCAGTCATCGTCGGGTTCATCGGTCGTCTTGCCCCCATCAAACGACCTGATCGGGTCATTGCCGTGGCCCGGGCTCTGCCCGACGTTCATTTCGCCATCGTCGGAGAGGGTGAATTGTCCGATGCGGTGCGCGCCGCTGCACGCGGTCTTGACAACGTCTCGTTCCTCGGCTGGAAAGACGACGTAGCCGAGGTTCTGGCCGCCATCGATATCGCCCTGCTCACGAGCGACAACGAAGGCATGTCGGTGTCACTCATCGAGGCGGCAGCGGCGGGTCTGCCCATCGTCGCCACGAACGTCGGGGCGATTCCGGAGATCGTGCACCACACGGTGAACGGACTTCTCGCGGACACCGACGAGCAACTCGTGGCTGCTACTCGCCGCCTCGCCGACGACTCCGATGAGCGGCGTCGCTACGGTGCGGCCGGGACGGCGATGGCGTCGTCAACGTTCACCATCGATCGTCTCGCGTCGTCGCACGACGCGCTGTACGCGCGGTTGCTCGCCGAGAGGGCGAGCTACAAACGCTGACGTGACCCGGTCGGCGCACCGCCGGCGTTCACCGCGTCGAACACGGGGATTAAGTTCTTGTCGAAGTCGGCGAGCGGCCACCGTCCGCCGACGAGCACCGCGACGAGATCAAAGGATTCACTGCCGACCGTATTCATGTCGGACGCGTGCAGAACCGAGTCACCGATCGTGAGCGACGGTACGTGCGGATCGACGTAGCTGAGATTCGCGCCGTGCTGTGCCAACAACTCCATGACGTGGATCGCCCGCGAGTTGCGCGTGTCGCTCACGCCGGGTTTGAACGCCGCACCGCAGCAGAGAATTCGTGCTCCGCGCAGGGGTACTCCGCGAGCGTTCAACATGTCCTGGATGCGGCGGACGGCGTACATCGCCATGTCGTTGTTCACGTCGGCGGCGAGTTCGACGAAGCGCATCTGGAAGTCGTACTCACGGGCCTTCCACGACAGGTAGAAGGGGTCGACGGGGATGCAATGACCCCCGGGGCCGATCCCCGGGTAGAACGCCTGGAAACCGAACGGTTTCGTCGCTGCGGCGTCGATGACGCTCCACACGTCGAGTCCCATCGCATGACACAACTGGGCGAGTTCGTTGACGAGGGCGATGTTCACCGCACGGTAGGTGTTTTCGAGCAACTTCGACA
>JBIIDI010000060.1:0-10158 GCA_044238425.1 Ilumatobacteraceae bacterium | reverse complement strand
TCGCCACGTTCGGGCACATCATCGTCGACGAGGCGCAGGATCTCACCCCGATGCAACTGCGCATGGTGGCGCGACGTTCGTTGAACGGTGCGATGACGGTCGTCGGCGACCTCGCCCAGGCCACCGGGCCCTTCGCGCCGAACGACTGGTCGGAGTTGGTGCGCGTTCTCAGTCCGAAGAAAGATGCGAAGATCGTCGATCTCACGGTGGGGTACCGCATCCCGCGCCAAATCATGGAACTTGCCGCAGGTGTCGTGAAGGCGGCGTTGCCGACCGCCATCGTGCCGACGGCGGTGCGCGAAGGTGACAGCGCGCCGCGCATCGTTCGCGTTTCCGAACCGGCAGCACTCGCCGATGCGGTCGTCGCCGAGGTGCGGATCGCAGCCGACGAGGTGCCCAACGGTCGCGTCGGAATCGTATGTCCCGATGAGTTGCTCGAACCCGTTGCGGACGCTCTGCGCGGCTCGGGCGTGCCCTTCGGTCGCGCCACGTCGCGCGGTCTCGAGGAGAGCGTGACACTCGTTCCCGTCGGGGTGGCGAAGGGTCTCGAACTCGACGCCATCGTCGTCGTGGAACCCGCCGTCATCGTGCGCACTCGCGACATCGGGCTGCGCGGTTTGTACGTGGCACTCACCCGTGCCACGCAGCGCCTCAGCGTCGTTCATGCGAGCGACCTGCCCGCGGCGATGGTCGGCGGTGCGTCAGCCGGGAAGTGACGCCAGCGCCAGCGGCAGAAATCGCAGCGCCTTGTCGGCATCGGCCGGTCGGTTGCGTTCGACCGACGTGCGGCACAACGTGATGACTCGCTCGAAGTCGTAGAGCAATTGGTCGGCGAGGGTCGGCAGCTCGGCGCGAATTTCGTCACTCAGTGCGTCCCACACGGTGTCGATATCGACGAGTACCGACGTTGCGAGGGCTTTGTCGCCGGCGAACGTGGCTGCGCTGAGTGCCTCAACTCGCTCGGCAAGCACGGCGCCAAGTTCACCGAGCGACGCCGATTCGATGTCGAGCACGGTGACGGTCGTCGTCGTGACGTCGGCTGTAGTCGGATTCTCGATGACGGTGGTGGCACAACCGGAGAGTGTCACTGCGAGCGCGACAACGACGGCGCGGACGTGCGGTCGCATGAGATCTTCAGCGCGTGACGAGCAGGCGGTCGCTCGTGAGTTCGTCGAGCTCGATGACGGCACCGTCGCCACCGTTGGTGCGCGACGAACGGTTGGCGAGGCGGATGCGGGCACGACCGTTCGGCGTGCGTTCGAGCACGGTGCCGTGACGTCCGGGGACGATGTCGTTGCGCTGCAGGAAGTCGAGCAACCCGTCCGCTTCCTCGAGGATTTCGGGGATGCGCTCGACGACGAAGGTGCCGCCGATCGCGATGGTGCCGAGCGGAGTGAGTGTGACGGGTGCGTGGGTGGTTCCGGGAATCGGGTTGCCGTGAGGGCACGTGTCGGGGTTGCCGAGCACGCGGGCGAGGGCCTCTTCGACGTCGTCGCTGATGATGTGCTCCCACTTGCACGCTTCGTGGTGGGCCCGACCCCAATCGAGCCCGAGCATGTCGGTGAGGAACCGCTCCGCGAGGCGGTGGCGGCGCACGACGCGTTGCGCCAACTTCTCACCCGCTGCAGTGAGGGCGAGGGTCGCATTGTCGTTGCGGACGAGGCCCTCGGATTCCATCCGTTTGACCATCTCCGAGACCGACGCGCGGGACACCCCGAGCCGTTCGGCGAGGCGCACCTGAATGATCTCGGCGTTCTCCTCGCGCATCTCGAACATGCACTCGCAGTACTCCTCGAATGCCGGATGATGCTCGCCGGGGTGAGCCATGGCGATCAGGGTACCTGCGTCGTCGTGCACGCTTCGTACCCGTCGCACAGGCTGCGGATACTGTTCGCCCATGACCACGGCGGGCGTGCTCGATCGACTCTCGCCGGCGGTGCGCGAGTGGTTCGGCACGACGTTCGTTGCTCCGACCGCGGCACAAAGCGAGGGCTTCGCGCACATCCTCGAGCGACGCCACACGCTCATCAGTGCGCCCACCGGAAGTGGCAAGACGTTGGCCGCATTCCTCGTCGCGATCGATCGCATGATGACCGAACCGCTCCCTGCCGACGACCGCCGCACGCGGGTGCTGTACGTGTCACCGTTGCGGGCGCTGGCCTTCGACGTCGAAAAGAACCTGCGTGCACCCTTGCTCGGCAGTCGTCTCGCCGCCGAACGGCTGGGCATCACCGTGCACGAGCCGACGGTCGGTCTGCGCACCGGTGACACGCCGTCGCGCGAACGGCAGCGACTCATCAGGAACCCGCCCGACATCCTCATTACGACTCCCGAGAGCTTGTATCTCATGCTCACGTCGTCGGCTCGCGCCACGCTCGCCAACGTCGACACGGTCATCATCGACGAAATCCATGCGCTCGCAGCCGGCAAGCGCGGTGCGCACCTCATGCTGTCGCTCGAACGGCTCGAACGCGTCACCGCGACGCCGCCGCAACGAATCGGTTTGTCCGCGACGCAGCGGCCGCTCGAGGAAGTGGCGCGATTCCTCGGCGGGTACGGCGATTCCGGTCCGCGACCCGTCTCCATCGTCGATGCCGGCGCGCGCAAGACGCTCGACGTCGAGGTCGTCGTTCCCGTCGACGACATGGCGGCGATCGGTACCGCCACGAACGAGTTGCGCAGCGGACCGGCCACTGCGGCGCTCGTGCCGCGGCGCGTGAGCATTTGGCCGAGCGTCTATCCGCGACTGCTCGAGCTCATCAACGAACACACGAGCACGATCATTTTTTGCAACGCACGACGGCAGGCCGAGCGGCTCGCCGCACAACTCAACGAGCTCGCCGGTCTCGAGCACGATTTGGTGCGCGCGCACCACGGCTCGCTCGCGCGCGAGCAGCGCATCCTCATCGAAGACCGCCTGAAACGCGGTGAGCTGAAGGCCATCGTCGCGACGAGCAGCCTCGAGCTGGGCATCGACATGGGTGCGGTCGACCTCGTCATCCAGGTCGAGTCGCCGGGTTCGGTGAGTCGCGGATTGCAGCGCATCGGTCGCGCCGGTCACGCCGTCGGTGCCGCGAGCAGGGGAAAGGTGTTCCCGAAGCATCGCCACGATCTCGTCGAGACGGCGGTCGTCGTGCGCGCAATGCTCGATGCGCGCATCGAAGCCACTCGCTACCTGCGCAACCCGCTCGACGTGCTCGCGCAGCAGATCGTCGCCGAGGTCGCTGTCAACCCGTGCATCGCCGTCGACGACGTCGCCGCGATGGTGCGACGGTGCGCGAACTTTGCCGAGTTGAGCGACGAGTTGTTCGCTGCGGTGCTCGATCTGCTCGCGGGGCGGTACCCGAGCGAGGAGTTCTCCGAGTTGCGGCCGCGCATCGTGTGGGACCGCGTGGCGAACTCGCTGCGCGCCCGCGACGGCGCACAACGACTTGCGGTGACCAACGGCGGAACCATTCCCGACCGCGGATTGTTCGGTGTTTTCCTCCCCGACGGCGTGCGCGTCGGTGAACTCGACGAAGAAATGGTGTACGAGTCCCGCGTGGGCGAAACCTTCGTGCTCGGTGCGTCGACGTGGCGCATCGAGGACGTGTCCTTCGACCGAGTCATCGTCACGCCCGCACCCGGACAACCGGGCAAGATGCCGTTCTGGCACGGCGACCAACTCGGTCGTTCGGTCGAGCTCGCCGGAGCAATGGGCGAGTTTCTCCGCGACGTGCGCGACCGGATGGTGCGCGACACCGACGGCACCGTTGCGCACCTGCGTGCACACCACGGACTCGACGATCTCGCCGCGCGCAACCTCATCGACTACGTCGCCGAGCAAGCGGAATCGACCGGTGTCGTGCCCGACGATGTGACGATTGTCGTCGAGCGGTTCCGTGACGAGATCGGCGACTGGCGGGTGTGCATTCACTCGCCGTACGGCACCGCCGTGCACGCACCGTGGGCACTTGCCATCGAGCGCCGCCTCGAGGAGCGGCTCGGCATGACGGTGGAAACGATGTGGAGCGACGACGGCATCGTGCTGCGACTTCCCGAGGCCGTCGACAGCGTGCCCGTCGACGAACTGTTTCCCGACCCCGACGACGTTGCCGGCCGGATCATCGATGCGGTGCCGTCGACGGCGCTGTTTGCGGCTCGCTTTCGTGAGTGTGCGGCCCGTGCCCTGTTGCTGCCGCGTCGTCGCCCGAATCAGCGCACGCCGCTGTGGCAACAACGGCAACGTGCAGCCGATCTGTTGACGGTGGCGGCGAAGTATCCGACGTTCCCCATCCTCCTCGAGACGAGTCGCGAGTGTCTGCAAGACGTCTTCAATCTCCCGGCGCTGCGTGACGTCCTCACCCGCATCCGCAGCCGCTCGATTCGCACCGTCGCCGTCGACACGCACAAGGCCTCTCCGTTCGCCCAGAACCTTCTCTTCTCGTGGATCGCCGCGTACATGTACGAGGGCGACGCACCGCTCGCCGAGCGTCGCGCCGCAGCCCTTGCCCTCGATCGCGACCTCCTCGACGACCTTCTCGGTGCCGAAGAGTTGCGCGAACTGCTCAGCGCGGATGCCATTGCGACGGTCGAGGCGGAGCTGCAGTGCGTCGCGGGTGTGAAGCGGGCCCGCACCGCCGACGAGCTGCACGACGTGCTGCGCCGCATCGGTGATGCATCGACGACCGAGCTCGCATTGCGCTGCACCGAAGACGTTGCGCCGCTGGTCGCCGAACTCCGTGCGTCGCGGCGTGCCATCGAGGTCGTCGTCGGTGGCGAGTCGCGGTGGATCACCGCGGAGGACGCGGGACGGTACCGCGATGCCTTCGGTTGCGCGCTGCCGCTCGGTTTGCCGCAGGCGTTCACCGATCCCGTGCCGCGTGCTCTCGTCGAACTCGTGGCGCGATTCGCGCGCACGCACGGGCCGTTCACACCGTCCGACGTCGCGCAGCGCTGGTCGGTGCCGCTCGAGCGACTCGCCGATGCACTCAACGAACTCGAGGCGACCGGGCGCATCGTGCGCGGCGAGTTCCGTCCGCAGGGCACCGACCGCGAATGGTGCGACGTCGACGTGTTGCGCATGGTCCGTCGTCGCTCACTGGCGATACTGCGCAAGGAGATCGAACCCGTCGATCGCTCGGTGTTCGCACGCTTCACGGTCGAATGGCACGGCATCGACGACGACCGCTCCGGCATGGACGCGCTCGTCGACGCGGTCGGGTGTCTCCAGGGAGCATCGCTCGTTGCGTCGGGACTCGACGACGACGTGCTCGCGGCTCGCGTGCGGGGCTATCGACCGTCGATGCTCGACGAGTTGTGCACGTCGGGCGAACTCATGTGGGTGGGCGCCGGCTCGATCGGGGCGCGTGACGGTCGCATCAGGCTCGTGTGGGCGGATCAGGCCCCGCTCGTGCTCGCGGCATACGAGCGTCCCGAGGCGCCGGATGGTGAAGTGCATGCAGCCTTGCGTGCAGCGTTGCGTGGTCACGGTGCGAGTTTCTGGGGCGCGTTGCGCGCACGTGTCACCGGCTACACCGACAGCGAGGTGCTCGCCGCATTGTGGGATCTCGTGTGGGCGGGCGAGGTGACGAACGATTCGCTCGCACCGGTGCGGGCGATGCTCGCCGGTGGCTCGGGTGCGTCGCGTCGCGGCGGAGCGGCATCGTCGGGTGCATACCGACGTGCGGCGCGTCGCACGACGGCGCACGTCATGCGTTCGCGACGCACGGCGTCGCTCACCGCGCGCAGCGTTCCGGCGACCGCGAGCGGACGATGGAGCCTCGTTGCCGATGCGCTCGGCGGCGATCCGTCAACCGGCGATGCCGTCCACACCGAAGTCATGCACGCGGCCGCTGCGCAGCTGCTCGAGCGCCACGGCATCGTTACCCGTGAAGCCGTGCTCGCCGAGGGACTGAAAGGCGGCTTCGCCGGTGTATACGCAGTGTTGCGCAGGTTGGAAGAGCGCGGCGAAGTGCGCCGCGGGTACTTCGTCGACGGGCTCGGCGCAGCGCAGTTCGCTGTTCCCGGTGCAGTCGATCGTCTCCGTGCATCCGACGTGCGCGACCGGGTCGTCACCCTCGCTGCGACCGATCCCGCACAACCGTTCGGTGCCGGCGTCGACTGGCCGGAGTCGACGGGTCGTGCTCAGCGACAGGCCGGCGCGATCGTCGTCATCGCCAACGGCGAGGCGCTCATCTGGTGCGACGTGCGCGGCGGGCATCTCGTCACGTTCCCGCGCGCACTCGACGACACGACGTGGATCGACGCACTGTGCGACCTGCCGAAGCAGGGCCGCGTCGGACGCCTGACGATCAGGCGGATCAACTCGACTCCACTCGACACGGCGAGCCGTCCGGCCGACGTCGTGCCGCTGGTCGATGCGTTGCTTGCGCGGGGGTTCGTCGACAGTTATCGCGGCGTGTCGCTGCGCGACTGAGCCGCCAACTCGCGATCGTGACGGTCGGCAGCCTTGATGCCGTAACCGATGACGATGGCGGGGGCGAGAATGACGGATCCGATGATCAGCGTCGCCGCGCTGATTCCGTGGGCAACGGACGGATCGTCGATGCTGAATCCGACGGCGAAGGCAATCGACGACACGGCGTACGCGCCGTATCCGAGACGCTGGGCGAGTCGGTTCCAGCGCGCGATGACCGCGCGGCGAGCAAGGACGGGGTCGTGCGCGTTCATGGAGTGCTCCCGACTCTAGAAGTGCACACGTGCATGGCGGCGAACGCAGCGAGCACCGATACGAGCACCGACACGAGCATCCGTAGGCTGGCGAGGTGCCCGACCTGGTGGTGGACGTCCGGGACGCCGTCGTCACGATGGCCGGTTTCCCCGCACTTGCCGGCGTGACTCTCGCAGTGCGTGAGGGCGAGATCGTCGTGCTCGCCGGGCCGAACGGAGCGGGCAAGACGACGCTGCTGCGCCTGTGTGCCGGACTCGTCGCACCCGTGCGAGGTTCGGCGCGGGTGTTCGGTCTCGACGTCATCGAGCAGCGCGACGCGGTGCGTTCGCGGGTCGGCTTCCTCGGCCATGCGAACGGTCTGTACGGGGAACTCACCACTCGCGAGAACGTCGCTTTCCACGCGGCACTCGTCGGCGCATCGCGCGACGAAGTCGATGCCGCATTGAATCGTCTCGGGCTTGGCGGTCGTCTCGCCGGCGTGCCCGTCACGCGGCTGTCGGCGGGGCAGCGCAGGCGCTGCGCATTGGCGAACCTCGTCGTTCGCCGTGCCGGGCTGTGGTTGCTCGACGAGCCGCACGCGGGACTCGATGCCGCGGCGCGACGCGAACTCGACGACACGCTTCTGGCGGCGAGTCGCAGCGGTGCGACGATCATGTTCGCGTCGCACGATCTCGATCGACTCGGCAACCTCGCACCGCGCATCGTACGGATCGAATCCGGTTGCGTCGCGAGCGACACGGCCGGGCTCGACGCACACGCCGTTGCAGGTGGCGCCGTCGCCGCGGACGACGATGCCGTATCCGATGCATCCACGCCCTCGCGAAAAGGTGCGCGGCCGTGATTCGTCGAACGTCGATCGCGGTGTTGCGCAAGGACCTGCTCATCGAGTGGCGCAGCCGGGCGTTGCTCACACGGGTCGTTCCGTTCGCCGTGCTCGTGCTCGTGCTGTTCGCCATCGCACTTGACAGCGAACCTCTCGTTCTCCGGGCGGGTGCGGGGCTCGTGTGGATGACGACTCTTTTCTCGGCGCTCGTCATCGTCCAGCGCAGTTTCGAGCTCGAGCGTCGTGACGGTGCACTCGACGTACTGAAGACGCTCGGCGTCGACGGCACCGCGCTGTTCCTCGGGAAGGCCGCCGCGCTGATTGTGCAGTTGCTCACCCTCGTCGTCATCCTCGTGGCGGGCGCAGTGGTGCTCTACGGGGTGAACGTCGAGGCGTCGGCGCTCGTGCTCTTGGTCACCACTGCCGTGCTCGGTTCGTGCGGAATCGGTCTCGTCGGTACTCTCTATGGCGGACTCGTCTCCGGGACGAGTGGACGCGACACGTTGCTGCCGCTGCTGCTCATGCCGGTGACGGCACCGGTGCTCATCGGGGCATCGCGCGCCACGGAATCGGCATTCGGCGGCGATGCGATCGATGCGTCGACCGCGTGGGCATGGGTCGGGTTACTGGCCGTGTTCGCCGCGGCCTTCGCAGTCGCCGGCGCGGTGAGCTTCGGTCCTCTGCTCGACAGCGACTCATGACGACGATCCCCACCACCGCCCGCTCGACGAGCACGAGGACGACCCGCGTCCTCGGCACCGTCGCCCTCGTTCTCATGGCCTGGCTCGTCGTCAGCGGCTTGTTCCTCACTCCCGCCGACGTCGTGCAACTCGAGTCGGTGCGGATCATGTACGTCCACGTGCCCAGCGCATGGATCGCGTACCTCGCATTCGTGACGACCGCGGTCGCCTCGGCCATCTCGCTCGTGCGACGGCACCGTTCACTCGGCTTCGACCGCGTCGCCGGCGCATCGGCGGAAGTCGGCGTGCTGTTCATGGCGATCACGCTCGTCACAGGCAGCTTGTGGGGTCGGCTCACGTGGGGAACGTTCTGGCAGTGGGATCCTCGACTGACGACGACGGCGTTCCTCTTCGTCACGTACGTCGGTTACCTCGCGATTCGCCGACTTGACGGCACGCCCCGCCAGCGCGCACGGCGCTCCGCGATCCTCGCCCTGCTCGCGGTGCTCGAGATTCCGCTCGTGCACTTCAGCGTCGTGCTGTGGCGCTCACTGCACCAAGAAGCGAGCGTTCTGAACACCGACGGCGACGTTCGCCTCGACGGACTCATGCTGTTCACGCTGTTCAGCGGTGTCGTCGCCTTCAGCGCCGCATTCGCGTGGTTCGTCGTTCATCGTCAACGCGTCGCGGCGATGGAAGACGTGCGTCTCACGTCGGGCCTGGACGTTGCCCTGGCCGAGCGCCGCGCCGAGGCAGTCGCGACATGAAGGATCTCGGCTTCATTGCCCTGAGTTACGTGCTCTCCCTCGGGTCGATGGCGGTCTTCGCCGCCGTCACCGTGCGCCGGGCGCGATCGCTCTCACGCACCATTCCCGATCGGGACAAGCCGTGGCTGTGAACGAATCAGCGAACCCGCCCGCCGACCTCACCCCGCGTCCCGCCGTGGGTGCCGGGCGCAAGCGGCGTCGGCTCGTTCCGCTGCTCGTGCTCACCGCTGCGTTCGTCGGCGGCGGCATCGTCGTCGCCCAGTTCCTCGGCTCGGCGATCGACTACTACTGCAACGTCGACGAGATCGGCGTGCGCGACGGCTGCGACGAGACTCGGCGCCTGCGCGTGCAGGGCAACGTCGAACAGGGCTCGCTCGACAAGCGTGCCGGGTTCACGACGTTCGTCCTCGAGTTCAATGGCTCCCGACTTGCAGTCGATTACGAGGGCGATCCGGGCGGGGTCTTCCAGGAGTGCATCCCCGTCGTCGCCCACGGACGCATCGTCGACGGTGATTTCCTTGCCACCCGCATCGAGGTGCGCCACTCGAACGAGTACGAGGCGCAGAATGCAGAGCGCATCGCCACCTCCGAGATGGAATCGGCAGCATGCTCGCAGCTGGGCTGAGTTCGCCCCTCGGTCGAGGGTTGCTGCTCGTCGGCTTCATCGCCGCATTCTTCGGCACCTTCGCCGCAGCCGTGGGCGCACGACGCGCCGACGAGCGCACGCTGCGACTCGTTCCGCGCTTCGCAGTCGTCGCCGTGGCGTGCGCCGTCGGAGCATTCGCCGTCATGGAGTACGCGATGATCACGCGCGACTTCTCGCTCGCATACGTGCAGCAGGTTGGATCCACGTCGACACCCGCGCTGTACAACTTCGCCGCGGTGTGGAGTGCACTCGAGGGTTCGATCCTCATGTGGGTGCTCATCCTCGCCGGATACGTCGCCGGGGCGGGGTGGTGGATGCGGCGCAAGATGACCGATCCGCTCGTCGGCTGGGCGATGGCGATCATGTTCGCGACGCTCGCGTTCTTCTTCCTGCTCTCGTTCGGCCCGGCGAATCCGTTCGCGCTCGGCGAACCCGGTGTCACCGACGGGCCCGGACCGAATCCGCTGCTGCAGAACCACATCCTCGTCATGTTCCACCCGCCGATCCTGTACCTCGGCTACGTCGGAATGACCGTGCCGTTCGCGTTCGCGCTCGCCGCACTCATCGTC
>JBIIDI010000059.1:0-10194 GCA_044238425.1 Ilumatobacteraceae bacterium | reverse complement strand
GCGGACGGAGTCGTCACCGGTGTCGGTCGCGTCGACGGCCGCCCCGTCGTCGTCGTTGCCAACGACAACACGGTGAAGGCCGGGTCGTGGGGTGCGCGCACGGTCGAAAAAATCATTCGCGCCACCGAGGTGGCGCTGAAACACGAGTTGCCGGTGTTCTGGCTCATCGACTCCGCCGGTGCGCGCATCACCGACCAGGTCGAAATGTTCCCCGGGCGCCGCGGCGCAGGTCGCATCTTTGCCAATCAAGTGCGACTCTCCGGCAAGGTGCCGCAGATCTGTTGCTTGTTCGGGCCCTCCGCCGCGGGCGGTGCGTACATTCCGTCGTTCTGCGACGTCGTGTTCATGGTCGACGGCAACGCGTCGATGTACCTCGGCTCGCCGCGCATGGCCGAGGAAGTCATCGGCGAAAAGGTGACGCTCGAGGAGATGGGTGGGGCGCGCATGCACACCTCGGTGTCGGGATGCGCCGACAACCTCGCCCGCGACGACGTCGACGCGATCGAGCAGGCAAAGACGTACTTCTCGTACATGCCGCTGAACTGGCGCGATACGCCGCCCGCTTTCGCCCCCGCTGCTCCCGCGCGCGACATGTCGCGGGCACTGTTGCCCGAGCAGGAAGCCGCCGGTTACGACATGCACCGATTCATCGATGCCTTCGTCGACGACGGCTCGTTCTTCGAGGTGAAGCCCGACTGGGCGACCGAGCTCATCGTCGGATTCGGTCGGCTCAACGGCAACACCGTCGGCATCGTCGCGAACAACCCCCAGCAAAAGGGCGGCGTGTTGTTCATCGACTCGGCCGACAAGGCGGCACGCTTCGTGTGGCTGTGCGACGCGTTCAACATTCCGCTCGTGTTCCTCGCCGACGTGCCGGGGTTCATGATCGGCACGCAAGTCGAACGCCAGGGCATCATCCGCCACGGCGCGAAGATGATCACCGCGATCACCGACGCCACGGTGCCCAAGATCTGCGTCGTCGTGCGCAAGGCCTACGGCGCAGGGCTGTATGCCATGTGCGGCCCTTCGTTCGACCCCATTGCCACGATCGCGCTGCCCACGGCGAAGATCGCCGTGATGGGTCCCGAGCCCGCGGTCAACGCGGTGTATGCCAACCACATCGCAGCCATCAAAGATCCCGCTGAGCGCGCCGCATTCGTCGCCGAGAAGCGCGCCGAGTACGAAGCCGACGTCGACCTCGCCCGCCTCGCGAGCGAACTCGTCATCGATGCGGTCGTCGATTTTCCGCAACTGCGCAACGAAGTGATCGCCCGCTTCGCCGCCGCCGATCCCGTCGATCGTCAGGTCGTCGCCAAGCGCCACGGAGTGCCGCCGGGCTGAGTCGCGTTACCTGCTAGACCGAGCGAATGGTCATCGATCCGCTCGAAGAACTCGTCGCCCGCCGCGACATTCACCTGCTCATGCTGCGTTACTGCCGCGGCGTCGACCGACTCGATCTCGAACTCATCGACTCGTGTTACCACGACGACAGCTGGGACGATCACGGCCACTGGAAGGGTCCCGGTCCCGACTTCGGCGCATTCATCGTGAAATCGCTCACCGAGCGCGCCATCATCACGAGTCACACCATCGGCAACTCGCTCGTCGAATTCGATTCGCCGACGATCGCCAAGGGTGAGACGTACACCATGGCGTACCTGCGACGCCAGGACGACAAAGGCACGCAGTGGTTGGACCAGTTCTTCGGCCGCTACATCGACCGGTTCGAGAAGCGCGACGGTGTGTGGCGCATCAAGCGCCGCGTCGTCATGCACGACTGGTCGATCGCCACGGACCTCAGCGCCACTGCATCGTTCCCCGTGAAGATCGGAACGTTCGAGCAGGGCGTGCGCGACGGCACCGACTTGTCGTACCGCAACGACACGCACTAAGTTGCGCGTTGGTGGCCCGGCCACCGGAAGTTGGGGGACTTTCGTGACGCAGTATCCGACGCTCGGCACTCCGTGTCGGGTCGGCAGCGTCACGTTGCGCAACCGCGTCGTCATGGCGGGACACGGCAGCCGGTTCGTCGAGTGGCACGAGCACGGTTTGTCGCAACGTCAAGCCGACTACCTCGGCGAGCGTGCAAAGGGCGGTGTCGGGCTCGTCATCCAGGGGTCGGGCATCGTGCACCCGACGGGCATGACGTTCCCCGGCATCAACCAGGTGTGGAACGATTCGATGGTCGAGTCCTACCGACTCGTCGCCGATGCGGTGCACGAACACGGCGCGCACATCTTCGGCCAGTTGTCGCATCTCGGTCGCCAGGGCCATTCGTGGGCGTCGCACCGCGAACTGTGGGCGCCATCGCCGGTGGTCGATCCGTCGAGCCGCATCGTTCCGCACGCCATGACCACCCGCGAAATCGCCGAAATGGTCGATGCGTACGCGTCGGCGGCGAAGCGATATCTCGCCGCCGGCTTCGACGGGCTCGAGGTGTACATGGCGCACGGGTACCTGCTCGCGTCGTTCATCTCGCCGTTCTCGAACAAGCGCGACGACGATTACGGCGGCTCGTTGAAGAACCGCTGCAGGTTTCCGCTCGAAGTGTTCGAGGCGGTGCGCAAGGCCGTCGGGGACGTGCCGGTCGGCATTCGCGTCACGTCGGATGAATTCGTTCCCGGCGGTATCGAACTCGACGATGCGATCGAGGCGATTGACCTCATTCTCAGTCAGGTGCAGGTCGACTACGTGAGTGTGAGCGTGAGCAACTACGCGTCGATCGAGACGATGATTCCCGACATGAGTTTTCCGCGCCGTCCGTTCGTCGAGAACGCCGGCGCCATTCGCAAGGTGGCGCGTGGCGTGCCGGTGATGAGCGTCGGACGCATCGTCACCCCCGACAACGCCGAAGACATCTTGTCGACCGGGGTTGCCGATCTCGTATGCGTCGTGCGCCCGCTCATTGCCGACCCGGAGTGGACGAACAAGGCCCTCAGCGGCAACCGCGAGCGGATCCGCGAGTGCATTTCGTGCAACGTCGGTTGCCGTGGCGGCCCGCATCGCGGCACGACCATCGCCTGTCTCGTCAACCCCGCCGTCGGTTACGAGCGGACCATGGGCATCGGCACCTTGCAGCGCACCACGTCACCCCGACACGTCGTCGTCGTGGGCGGCGGCCCGGGTGGCCTGAAGGCCGCCGAGACCGCGGCGCTGCGCGGTCATCAGGTGACGTTGCTCGAAAAGGCGAAGCACACCGGAGGAATGGTGCTCACCGCAGCCGCAACCATGCCGTATCGTGCCGAGTTCGCCGGCAGCGTCACGTGGCTGCGCGACGAGTGTGTGCGCCTCGGGGTGAAGATCCTCACCGGAATCGAAGGAACCGTCGACACCATCCGCGCACTCGTGCCCGACGTCGTCATCGTCGCCACGGGCGCAACGCCGGGTTTGCCCGCCGTTCCGGGCGCCGATCAGGCGCACGTCGTCACGGTTCCGCAGGCGATCCACGACGGTGTGACGGGGGAGCACGTCGTCATCGCCGATTGCGGCGAAGCGGACTGGAAATCGCTGACCACCGCCGAGTGCCTGGCGTCGCGCGGACATCGCGTCACGGTCGTGTCACCCACGCCGGCCGGTGCCGAGATCGATGTTTTCAGCAAGCCCACACTGCTGCGCCGTCTCGCCGCGGCGAAAGTGAACTTTCTCGAGTACCGCAGCCTCGCGTCGATCGGTGCGCGCGACGTCACGCTGATGCACGGCTGGAGCAAGGCCACCGAAACCCTCGACAACGTCGATGCGGTCGTTGCATCGTGGTACGGGGTGGCCAACGACGCGTTGCGCGCACCCCTCGAGGAACTCGGCATCGAGGTGCACCTCGTCGGAGACAGCCTCGCCCCGCGGCGCGCAATCGACGCAATTTGGGACGGCTTTCGCATCGGGCGCGAGCTGTAAATCGGACACACGGAAACGGAGCACACATGGCGGACAAACACGTACTCGTGACGGGCGGGGGATCGGGCATCGGTGAGGGCATCGTGCACGTACTTGCCAACCGCGGCTGGCACGTCGTCGTCAACGACGTCAACGCCGACAAAGCGGCAGCCGTCGCGGCGGCGGCGGGAGGTATCGCGCTGCCCGGAGACGTCGACAAGGATGCCGAGCGGTTGATCGCCGAGAGCGTGAAGCAGTGCGGCGCATTGCACGGGCTCGTGAACAACGCCGGAATCATCATGCGTTCGATGCTCGAGTCGGTTCCCGACGAGCACCTCGACCGGGTGTTCTCGGTCAACCTTCGCGCCACCGTTCGGCTCTCGCGATTCGCACTGCCTCATCTCGAAAAAACCGGCGGCTCGATCGTGAACATCTCGTCGATTGCCGCCGAGATCGCCCAGGTGGGTGGTGGTTTGTATTCGGCATCGAAGGCCGGTGTCTCGGCGTTCACCCGTCAGGCGGCAGCCGAGTGGGGTCCGAAGGGTGTGCGCGTCAACGCTGTCGCCCCGGGGCTCATTCGCACGGCGATGGCCGAAGCGGTGTATTCGGTGCCGGAAACGTACGAAAAGCGTCGGGCGATGATTCCACTGAAGAAGATCGGGAAGCCGGAGAACATCGGCACGGTCGTGGCGTTCCTTCTCTCGGATGATGCCGAGTACGTGAGCGGTCAGATCATCGAAGTTGACGGTGCGTTCTCGCACACGCTCATCGGCTTGTTGCCGCACCCGAGGAGCGACTGATGACGACGAAGAGCGTTCTCGTCACCGGGGGTGGCACGGGCATCGGTGAGGGAATCGCCGTCGAACTCGCCACGCGGGGCTGGAAGGTGATCGTCAACGACCTCCACGCCGACACGGCAAAAAAGGTTGCCGATCGCATCGGGGGAGTGGCCGTCGTCGGTGACGTCGACCGCGACGCCGAACGGATCATCGCCGAGTCGGTCGCCGCATACGGTGGCTTGCACGCACTCGTGAACAACGCCGGCATCATTCGCCGGGCGCGGCTCGAATCGCTTCCCGACGATCTGATCGATCAGACGTTCTCGACGAACTTGCGTGCCGTCGTGCGACTGTCGCGTATCGCGTTGCCGCATCTCGTCGCCACCAAGGGCGCAATCGTCAACCTCGCGTCGGTCGCGGCACGACTCTCGGCGCTCACCGGCGGCATGTATTCGGCGACGAAAGCCGGAGTCGCCGCCTTCACTCGTCAGGCTGCAGTCGAGTGGGGTCCGAAGGGTGTGCGCGTCAACGCGCTTGCGCCAGGGCTCATCGTGACGGCGATCGCCGAGGAGGTGTATTCGGTGCCCGAACTTGCCGAGAAGCGGCGCGCCATGGTGCCACTCGGTCGCCTTGGCAAACCCGACGATGTCGCTGTCGTTGCTGCGTTCTTGTTGTCGGACGATGCCCGTTACGTCACCGGTCAGGTGATCGATGTCGACGGCGCGTTCTCGCACACCCTCATCGGACTGCTTCCACACCCACCGTCCGACCGGTAGTGGTCACTGTAGAGCGAGGAGTTACGGGAGGTTCTCCAGGTCGTCGGCGTCCTTGGCTCGACCGCTCGCTCGTTTGTTCAGCTTCAAGTCAGCCAGCGAGATCACTGGAATCACGACGCCACTGACGGAAATCGAGTCGGCCCGAGATTTGCATTCCTCGAACTTGACGCCGTCGATGTCGCTGAGGATGTCGATCCTGATGGGGGTCTCTCCCATCCGAACGATTCGATGTGGATCCTCGAAGATGCCCGGGTCAAGATCGGGGGAGTCGAAGCCGAACGCGCGAAGACAAGCGACGAGACGCTCGGCGTTCTCGCGCTGACGTGACACCCAGATGTCCATGTCCGCTGTGCTTCGGGGATATCCATGCACGGAGACGGCGAAGCCTCCGACGAGCAAATATTCAACGTGATGGGCGTTGAGTAATTTCAAGAACTCGGTGAAGTCGGTCGGAAACTCGATCGGATCCATAGTTCAACCTCCGCAGGTGCAATGTGTGCCGGAGGCGGTCGGCATAGGAACGCCCATACCAGAAATTCTTGTCTTCAACGGCCGACTCGGCATGCGAAGTGTGGATCCCGATGACGCGTTTCACCTTTGGCAAGGCTACTCGTTGCTCCATGATGCCGAAATCGGTGTGTCCACCCGTAAGCGCCTCTGGGATCACGACTCGCGCAGTTTGGCTTTCACGAGCATCGGTCGCAGCACATCGTTGAACTGTCGCAAGCCTGCGTGGTAGTCGACCCAGCTGATCGAAATCCCGTCCAAGCCAGCTTCGGCGAACGCCGACATTCCCGCGACAACCTGGTCGGGGGTACCAACGAGCGGAATTGCGCCGTAACCGGCGATGAGGTTCGCCGCCATCGATCGCCATCCGTCACCGAGTGCGCTCTGTGAGTTCGGCACGAGAACGTTGAGCAAGTTCTCGACGCCCTCCCAGTCGCCCTTGGCGTTCACGTAATTGTCGCGGTAGGCGATCGCTTCTTCCTCGGTGTCGCGGCACACGATGTAGCCCTGGCCGAACACCTGGATGTCGCGGCCGTAGGTTTCGCGGGCGAGCTTCTTCACGTTGCGGGCAATTTTGCCGACGCTCTCGATGTCGCCACCGACGACGAAATTGAGATCGGTGTGCTTGGCGGCGAAGTGCTGGCCACGCTCGCTGTTGCCAGCGCTCATGAGCACCGGGTTCGGGCGCTGCACGGGCTTGGGCTCGGAGTACACCTTGGGGCTGTCGAAGTACTTTCCCTTCCAGTCGAACTCGTCGCTGCGCGACCACAGTTCCTTGCACAGCGAAATCCATTCGTCGGCGACGTCGTAGCGCTCGTCGTGGGGAAGTTGCGGTGCGCCGAACATCCGCATCTCGTCCTCGTTCCATCCGGCGACGAGATTGAGCGCGAAACGACCACCCGAGATGTGGTCGATCGTGGCAACTTCCTTCGCCGCGCGCACCGGGTGAACCGTAGGCACGTGGAACGTGGCGAACACACCGATCTTCGACGTCACTGCAGCAAGTCCCGCCGCCCACGTGAACGTTTCAAAGTTGCGGTGGTTGAAGTTGACCTTGCCACCCATGCCCTTCCACCGGGCAACGGGAATGATTGCTTCGATCCCTGCGGCTTCTGCCGCCTTGGCAACGCGCACCGACTCGTCCCATTCGATCTTCAGAACTTCGGGCATGTCGGTCATCGAACAGCCACCGCTGACGTTGACTCCGAACACGCCGAGCTTCAGTCGATTGCGACTGGCAAGCAGCGGATTCGTTGACTGAGCTTGTACCCCCACGGCATACCCCCGTATCCGTCGTTTGGCACACCGTAGATCCACTCGGCACATGAATCCAAAACCTCTAGCGTCGGCGACACCAGATTCGGGACGGGGTCAATGGGCGTACGATGTGAAGCGACAATGCGGTTCGCGTTGCATGCTCCCGTAGCTCAGTTGGATAGAGCAGCGGTTTCCTAAACCGCAGGTCGCAGGTTCGATACCTGCCGGGGGCGCCAGAAACTAGGGGTGTTAACCACACTTTGCTTGTCATCATTGAGCTCATTGCACACGCATTGCACGTGTCCAGTTCTACTCCAAGGTGTCCGATCTGAAATCGACGTTTACTTTGGCACCATGGCTCGTGGACACATGCGTCAACTTGGTGAGAGGAAGTGGCTGATTCGAGTCAGTTGTGGCCGGGACCCCTTCTCGGGAAAAAGAAGTCAGCCGTCAAAGATCATTCACGGTTCGCGACGCGATGCTGAGCGTGCGTTGGTTCTATTTCATGCTGAGCATCTCGAGCCGCAACCAGGCATGATCACGTTGTCACAGTTGTTCGAGCGATGGATCGAGGCACCGACTCGCTCTCTTGTGCAGCGTGCTGCAACAACTAAATATCACGAGCGGAATCGTTTCAACCGATATGTGCGGGGTTGTCTTGGTAACTCGCTAGCACGCGACGTGACGTCAGTGGACTTGACAGTGTTCTATGACCGACTCAGAAGTGAAGCCCAGCTATCCCCGATGTCAATACGACACGTGCACGCGATGATCCGACGTATGTATAACTGGGGGCGGAACCGAGGGTTGGTCGGAGAGAACCCCACTTACGGTGCAGAGGCCCCCTCTGTAGTTCAGTATGCGCCACAAGTGCCAGATAGTGATGTGCTTCGACGTCATCTGGCAATCCTGAATGGTTCTTACAGTGTGCTCGCGATTGCTGTATTGCTCGACGTAACGTTCGGACTCCGCCGTTCAGAGATCGCGGGACTTCGTTGGTGTCACTTGGATCTTGGACTGCGAAGAATCTCTATTCGTGAGGGTGTCACCCGAGTTCCGGGTTGTGGGTTAACGGTGACACAAACCAAGACGGGTCACCAGGGATTCGCGGATTTCATTATCCCCGAACAGCTTCTCGAATCATTACGTTGGCATCGCGAATATCAAGAGAAGTTGTGTGCAGATGCAGGCGTCGAGTTTCCTGTTGGGGGGTACGTTCTCTGGTCTGATCCCTTGACGGGAGAAGGATTGCGACCCGACAGCCTTACTCAAGCTATGCGGAGACACTGCATGCAGCATCCGGAACTGCCGAGAGTCACATTTAAGCAACTTCGGTCATTTGTCTACTCTTCGTTACGGGAGTTGGGTTTCGAAGACATGACGGCAAGCGCAATTCTGCGAGATCAACCAGAAACGACAGCCCGCCATTATGCAGGCGCAAGCCAGAGGCGGGTAAGTTTCGCGCTCCAATCGCATGCTGACGCCATTCTTAAGAGTCCAGATTGACTACGAGTTGTCCGGATGCCAAACCCGGGGCATACTTTCAATCTCATTAAAAAGCACCGCGACGGTGACTTGTATCAAAACAACTGACTCGTAACAACTGAATACCAATAGCGGTGCATTCCCCACCAGGAGTGCGCCATGACAACAGAGTCCACAGATAGATCCGGCCGAAAGACGCGCCGGGACAGTATTCGTCGACTATCGCTTGAAGAACTTAAAAACTGTGTCACTATCAGTATCGAGGAGGCCGCGAACCTCCTTGGTGTTTCGCGTAGTACTGCCTACGAGGCAGCGAGAAACGGCACGATCCGCACAATCGTCATCGGAAAGCGTCGACGGGTGCTTGCGACCCAGTTGTATGCGCTGTTAACCGGTCGAGTGGTTGATGGTGGTGCGTGATGTCTGCCACACAGAACTATCACCCTCGTGGGCATCGTCGGGTGGCCGACAGAGACGGCACACGTCCGAGAGAAGCCGATGCCGCTGTGCTAATCCGTCGGATGATCGAACAACTAGACGATCTTGACACACCCGTCTCTCGGCATCAACTGACACAAACACTTGCCGAGATTGAACATGCGATTCACAATTCCACTCATGGACAGCTTCCGGAGCCCGAGAATGTCCTTCTTGTTGATGAGTCAGTTTCCGTCAGCAGCAACAGTGAACGCAAGGGGCAACAAATATTATGTAAGCCCGCAACACATGCGTCGGCTGTAACTGATACTCCCAATCACCATGAGCGTGGAGGCGATGAATCCGATGGTCTGCACCTAACCGTGTATCCACAGGTGGGTCGAGCAACCGTCTCGAGACGTCGACGTCGATACTTTAAAGCGGTAGTCCCCGTATCGACGGAAGTGCAGCAGGACCGAACTAGACGCAGCCAAGAAGCGAATGCCCGAAAAGCCACTCGAAGAGCAGCGGATCTTGCGATAGCAGCTGACTGCGGAGTTTGGGCAACTTTCACTTTCGCTGACGACGTCGAAGCGAAGGCAGCTCTTGAGGTTTCGGAGAGGTTCTTGAGTAACTTTGCACGTCGACAAAGAACTCTTACTAGAAGTCCGTGTCACTATGTTGCAATCGTCGACGTCTCCCAGGGGCGACCACATCTGCATGCACTTGTCTCAAGATCCGTGGACCTTGAGAAACTCCAAGAGGCTTGGGAGCACGGACATATCCAGTCAGCAGAAGTGATTCCCCGTCAGAAGATCGAGGAAAAAATCGGCTACATGGCAAAGCGTGTGAAGGTGAATCGAGTGTCCCACGCACGATTCATCCGCAGCCGTCGATTGAGGATCGAGCAGACGTCCATACCCGTAGCAAGTTTTGACCATGCACGCGACACTTTGGCCGACCAGATTGCGCCAGAAAAGCCGAGGGTTGTTTCAGCCCAGCCATTCGGGGGACACCCGCGCATCACGTTTCGATTCACGCCCATCGACAGCGAGTTCTAGGAGATACCCCATACCCGGGTGGGCACGTTAAGAGTTTGCTTT
>JBIIDI010000058.1:0-10233 GCA_044238425.1 Ilumatobacteraceae bacterium | reverse complement strand
CCCGAGACCGCGCACATCAACGGCACGATCCGCGCGGTGAGCGAGGCTGCGCGTACGAAGATCCACGACGGAATCCGCCGCGTCGCCGAGGGAATCGCGGCGGCGCACGACATGTCGGCGGAGGTGAACATCACCCTCGGTTATCCCGTCACGGTGAACGACCAGCCGAGTGCCGAGTTCGGTCTCGACGTCGCCCACGCCGTCGTCGGAGCACAACGCACGATTCGGCTGCCCAACCCGATCATGGGAGCCGAGGATTTCAGCTACGTCCTCAACAAGGTGCCCGGAGCGATGATCTTTCTCGGCGGCACACCGCACCACGTCGATCTTGCGAGTGCGGCGCCGAACCACTCCAACCGGGTGACGTTCGACGAAACGGCAATGATCGACGGCGTGGCGATGTATTCGTCGCTCGCCCTGCGCACGTTGGGGGTGCGCGTCGACTGACGCGACCCGGCCGGGGGTCAGCGCCCGCTGTGCCCGAATCCCCCGCCGCGATCGTCGCCGCCCAATTCGTCAACGGGAACCCATTCGATGACGTCGTGGCGCAACACGACGAGCTGGGCGATGCGATCGCCGCGCTTCACCGCGTACTCCGCGTGCGGGTCGTGGTTGATCATGACGACCCGGAGCTCACCGCGGTATCCGGCGTCGATGATTCCGGGTGTGTTCACGAGCGAGATGCCGTGCTTCAACGCGAGACCACTGCGCGGAACGACCATACCGAGCGTTCCGACGGGGAGCGCAATGGCGATTCCCGTCGGCACCGCTGCGCGACCACCGGCGGCGGGAAGAACGACGTCGATGCGCGCGCGAAGGTCGAATCCCGCATCGTGAACGTGCGCAGTCGAGGGCAGTTCGAGATCGGGATCGAGTCGCTGCACGTGCACACGGAGCGTCTCGCGATTCACGGCACGACACTACGTCGCGCCGTAGATTCATGGGGTGCTCGTGTGGATGGACCTCGAGATGACGGGTCTCAATCCCGACGTCGACGTCATCGTGGAAATCGCCACCATCGTCACCGATGACGACCTGAACGTCGTGGCCGAGGGCCCCGACCTCGTTATTCACCACTCCGACGACGTCCTGTCGATCATGGACCCTTTCGTCCTGCAAATGCACACCGAATCGGGTCTGCTCCCCCTCATCCGCGAGTCGCACACCACCGTCGCCGACGCGGCACGACTCACCCTCGACTTCATCCGTACGCACGTTTCCGAACCGCGCACCGTGCCGCTGTGCGGCAATTCGATCGGTACCGACCGACGGTTTCTCGCAAAGTACATGCCCGACATCGAGGCGTTCCTCCACTACCGCAGCGTCGACGTGTCGAGCGTGAAGGAACTGTGCAAGCGCTGGTATCCGACCGTCACCATCGACAGACCTTCAAAAGCCGGCGCGCATCGTGCGCTCAACGACATTCTCGAGAGCGTGCGCGAGTTGCGGTTCTACCGCGAGAACATCTTCACCGCGTCAGCGGGTGGCAATGGTCCGTCCGCGCCAGCTGACCCGGCCGCGAACGACTGACGACCAGGCACTGCGCGCGACGATCGCCGAGAAGATCGCAACGTGAATCGGATGCGCGATCGCATCGAGAACGCGGTAGTTGCCGACGCGGCGCGCCATCCACCACAGCTGAACGACCGAGGCAACCGCGAACCACGGCGACGTGAGCCAGCCACCGGCGAGTGAAGCGACGAAGGCGACGGTGCACACCGTCACACTCACCGGTGCTGCCGCGCCGCCGAGGACGGTGTTCTTCGTCCAACCTTCGACGAGTTGCCGCCAGCCGAGCGGGTACATGCGGTACTCCACCTCGCCGCGGCGTCCGATTCCCGGCCGCGACGATGCGTAGCGGCGGGCCAGAGCGATGTCCTCGATGACCGCACCACGCACCGAGGGCGCCGCATGGCCACCGGCCGCGAGGTACGCCGCTCTCGTCGTGGCCATGACGGGTCCGAACGCGACGTGCCGCGTGCGGCGGCCGGTCGAGCTACGCGTAAAGGACGAACGGGCGACGAAGGACGACACGACGTTGAACACGAGACTCGCACGCTCGACGAGTGAGCCGGTGCGGTGCCACGGCATGACGCTGACGAGTGCGTCGGGGTGGTCGTTCACCTCGGCGCACAACGAATCGATGACACCGGCAGAGATCGTGACGTCGGCGTCGAGGAACACGAGAACCTCACCGTGTGCAACCGATGCCCCACGCCAACACGCATGGGCCTTGCCCGCCCATCCATCGGGAACGGCGTCGA
Source organism: Ilumatobacteraceae bacterium (assembly GCA_044238425.1). Lineage (GTDB taxonomy): Bacteria > Actinomycetota > Acidimicrobiia > Acidimicrobiales > Ilumatobacteraceae > F1-60-MAGs027. The sequence continues at coordinate 7,969 of JBIIDI010000058.1, read as the reverse complement.
TGCGCACGACCCGTGCTCCCTCCGCGCGGGCACGGGCAGCGGTGTCGTCGGTCGATCCGTCGTCAACGACGATGATGTCGTCGCCGGCGCGCAGCTCACCGACCACCGAGGCAACGAGCGCGCAGATGGTTGCCGCTTCGTTGCGGGCGGGGATGATGACGCTCACCCGACACGAGCGCTGCGTCGGGCGCACGGTGAAACGGTGCGTTCCGACGATGAGCCACCAACCGCAACTCCATCCGACGGCGAACGTCACGATTTGGATGACGGTCGGCGTCAATCGCACGTACGTAGCGTACGAACGAGCCGCGTCGACACCGATGTGCCGTTACGGGAACGGTACGGTGGGGACGTGTCACAGGCGGTGAGCAAGCAGGAAAAACTCCCCGCCCGTACCGACGTCGTCGAGTTGGCACCGGGAGTCCTGCAAACCCAGCTCCCCATCGAGCTCCCCGGACTCGGTCACGTGAACATGTACGTGCTCGAGGACGGCGACGGCGTCGCGGTCGTCGATCCGGGGCTTCCCGGACGCGCAACGTGGAAGGCGATCAACCACCGACTCGCACTCATCGGCGTTCCGTTGCGCAGGGTGCACACGATCGTCGTCACGCACAGTCATCCCGACCACTTCGGCGGTGCACGGCGCCTGGCCCGCGAGTCGGGTGCGCGCATCATCACCCACGCGAGTTTCCGTATGTGGTGGGACCCGCTCGAGCCCGACGACCTCAGCCCCGAAGATCTCGCCACGGAGATGCTCCCCGAAAATCGTCGTGCCTTTCGCGACACGCCGTGGGGCGGCGACGGCTACGACATCGCCTGGCGCAACCGCCTGTATTACGCAACCCACCGCAAGTATCCGCGGCTCTTTCCGTCCGTGCAGCCCACGCACCGGGTGAACGACGGCGACGCCGTCATGCTCGCGGGACGTCGCTGGGTCGCCATGCACACCCCCGGTCATACGGGAGACCACCTGTGTCTGTTCGACGAGGAATGCGGACTCGTCATCAGTGGCGACCATGTGCTGCCGAACATCACGCCGCACATCAGCGGGATGACGCTCGCCCGCGATCCGCTGAAGCGGTTCTTCGCCTCGCTCGACAAGATGGCCCGGCTCGGTGACACGGTGCGGCTCGCACTCCCCGCCCACGGCAATCCGTTCGACGATCTCGCCGGACGCTGCATGCAGATTCGCGAGCATCACGAAGGACGACTCGACAAGATCCGCGGCGCGAGCGTCGACTTCGGGCGTCCGGCGACGGTGATGGAGATTGCGTCACGCGTGTTCTCCGCGCGGGCCCAGGGACCGATGGCAGACAGCGAAACGTACGCCCATCTCGAGCACCTTCGTCTCGCGGGCCGGATGTCGCGGCGCGACGTTGAGGGGCTCGCCCGCTACACCGTCGAGTAAGTACCCGCCGGAACTTACGCGGTCGGCGCTGCGACCGTGCCGGGCAACTGCACGATTTGCGTGAGTGCAGCGGTTTCGTCTCCGTCGAGGTGGCGCAGCACGGTACGGCCTTCCAGTCGATGCACCGCGATCACGGGTTGCGCACCCCTTTCGATCGTGCGGTGATGTTCGACGGTGACCTGCAGCGGTGCGCGCAGCGCACGTTCGCCGGCGAGGTACTCCTCGACGGCCTCCCAGTACACGGCGTTGTTCACGTGCCCGATGGCATCGAAGTCGCTGAAACGCAACGGCATGTCCCAGGTCGCGTCGGCTTGCGCAGCCGGCGGAACGTCGCGTCCGACATGGAGCCGGGCGCCGATACGGCGCGACCCCGCCGCCTCGGCGACGACTGCGGCGAATCCGTTCGGCAACGGCGTCGGCTTCAACGTGGCGAGATCGACGTGCACCCACAAGGTCGCCGCGTCCGCGACGACTCGGGACGTGGCGCCGTCGACGAGCGACACTTGCGTGCGACGTTCGGCCCAATGCGAACCGAGTCCGCCACACCACGTCGCCAGCCGCAGGTGCTGCACGTACGACGGGAACTCGTACATCCACATCTCGGTGCGTCGCACGACCCACCCGTACGGATCCTCGTACCCGCCGTCGAGGGCATCGTCGGTGGCAATGTCCTGCAGGTAGCGGGCAAGTGCATCGAGACGCAGTCGCGACCGGGGTGTCACGTCGCCGAGTCGCACAATTCGCTCGCTTGTGAACACTCGACCGCGCTGCGGATACGGCACCGGATCTGCGACGACGAACACCACGGTCACGCTACCGATGCACGTGGGTAACCTTTCGTCGTGCGCATCGATCGTCGGTTGATGGTCATCACGATCGTCATCGCACTGGTCGCATCCGTCCCCGCCGCCTGGTGGTCGCTGTCCGATGACGACGGCAACACCGACACCGTCGTTCTCGAATCCCCCGACGGGAGCATCGCGCTCAACCGCCAATCGGAGGGATCGCTTCTCGCAACGACCGCGCTCGAGACGCTCTCCGGCGACGTCATCTCCTCGGCGGCACTGCTCGGTCAACCTCTCGTCGTCAACGTCTGGTACTCGACGTGCGAGCCGTGCCGACGCGAGTTTCCCGTGCTTGCCGCCGCCCACGAGCGGTACGGCGACGAGGTGCGCTTCGTCGGCGTGAACATCAGCGACACCGCCGAAACGACGAAGAGCTTCGCTGCGCAGTTCGGTGCGCGTTTCGAGCAGTACCGCGATCCGAACGGCGTGTTCACCACGGCGATGGGCATCGCCACCGCGCCGGTGACGCTCTTCGTCGATGCGGGCGGGATCGTCGTGCGTCAGGTGGCCGGGGAAATCACCGCCGACGTTTTCGACTCGACGCTGAGCGAAGCGTTCGGGGGTTGACGACGATGCTCGCCGTCATCGAGGGCAACTTCGCGTACTCGTTGCTGCTCGGCATGCTCGCTGCCGTCAACCCGTGCGGCTTCGTTCTGCTCCCCACCTACCTCGTGTACTACCTCGGCCTCGAGGAGCAAGCCGATCCGCGGCAACGCCTCACCCGCGCACTCGGAGTCGGGGGCGCGGTGTCGGCGGGATTCGTCGGCGTGTTCGTCGTCGTCGGCACGATCTCGCGACTCTTCACCCAGTGGGTGGAGTCGCAGGCAAAGTATCTCGCACTCGTCATCGGTCTCGGTCTCATCGTCGCCGGCATCTTCATGCTGCGCGGTTGGAAACCTGCGCTCTGGCGACCGACGTCGTCGGCATCGCGGTCGCTGCGGGGCATGTTCGTGTTCGGTGTCATCTACGCCGTGGCCTCGATCGGTTGCACGATCGGTCTGCTCACCACCGCAGTGTTCGGCAGCATCGCGGTACACGGGTTCGTTTCCGGGGTCGTGAGCATCGCCCTTTACGGGGTGGGAATGGGGCTCTTCGTGACCGCACTCACCGTCGCCATCGCGTTTGCAAAGACGGGCCTCGTTACCGGCAGCCGGCGCGTGCTGCGCCACGTCAACACGGTGTCGTCAGTGCTCGTCATCGTTACCGGCGTCTATCTCACGTGGTACTGGTTCGCCGCGATCACGCAACGCTCATCGGCCGGTGGATTCGTGTCCACCGTCGAACGGTGGCAGTCGCGCGTCGTGCAGATGCTGCAGGACGTCGGGGCGACTCGTCTCGCGGTCGTCTTCGTCGTGGTCATCGTCGCCGCAATCGTCGTCGTGCGGCGGCGTCCCGTCGCGAGCCGTTCATGAGCCTGCGCGAGCTGCTCGAGCGACCGAACGTCGAGGAAGTTGTCGAGTTGCGCGGCACGTTCGGACTCATGGCGCCGCACGGCGGCGCGCTCGAAGAACGCACCGACCTCATCGCCCGCACCGTCGCCGAACGGACGGGGGCCTCGTACTACGGCGTGCACCAACCCGCCGATCTTCGCTGGCACGTTCCGTCGCACCGCTACACGGTGGACCAATCACCCCGGCTGGCGCAGTTCCTCAGCCACGTCTCGGTGCTCGTCACTCTGCACGGATACGGGCGCATGGGCTACTTCACGACGATCCTGCTCGGCGGCAGCAACCGCGATCTCGCGCGTCATCTTGCCGATCCTTTGCGCCGTGCCCTGCCGGCGTACGTCGTCGAAGACGATGCGCAACGCATTCCGCACGACCTCGCCGGGCGTCATCCGAACAACCCGGTGAACGTTCCGCGGCACGGCGGCGTGCAGATCGAGCTGCCACCACGTGTGCGCGGCTCGAGTCCACTGTGGTGGGACTGGGAAGCGCCGCATCCGACACCGCACACCGCGGCGCTCATCGATGCACTCGTCGATGCCGTGTCGACCTGGACCTCAGGTGAGGATTCCGCCGACAATCACGACGTGATCGCACCGGCAGTCACACGGTGATTCACCGGGTGATTCACGGGGCGAGTCGCTCGATCTCCCAGCCCGCGGCGGTGCGACGGTAACGAAAACGGTCGTGGAGGCGGTTCGGTCGACCCTGCCAAAACTCCCACTGCGTCGCCACGAGCAACCAACCGCCCCAATGTTCCGGTCGCGGAACGTCGACACCGGCGAAGCGTCGCGAAACGTCGGCGAAACGGGCTTCGAGCTCCTCGCGACTCGTGATCGGTCGGGATTGTTCCGACGCCCACGCGCCGAGTTGCGAGTCGCGCGGACGCGAGGCGAAGTAGGCGTCACTGTCCGCCGCCGACAGCGGCTCGCACCGACCGCGAACGCGCACCTGACGGTGCAGGTCGAGCCATGCGAACACTCCGCTCGCCGCCGGGTTCGCAGCAAGTTGCCGACCCTTTGCACTGTCGAGATTCGTGTACACGGCAATGCCACGCTCGTCGACGGATCGGGCGAGAACGACGCGTGAATCCGTACCGAAGTTGGCATCGACGGTCGCCAGCGTGAAGGCGTTCGGTTCGCTCAGCCCCGCGCCCGCCGCTTCGTCGTACCACCGGTGCCACTGCACGACGGGATCGTCCGCAAGATCGGCGCGGCGCAGTTCACGTCCCTCGTATTGCACACGGCGGTCGCGCAACGTCATGCAGTACGGGCAGTGGCCCGGAGCACCTCGATGCCGCGCATGTACGGGCGCAGCGGTTGGGGAACGACGACGCTGCCGTCCTCCTCACGGTGGTTCTCGAGGATCGCCGCCCACACACGCGGTACGGCAAGTGCCGATGCGTTCAACGTGTGGGCGATCTCGGTTCCCTTGCGACCCTCGCGACGGAAACGGATGTCGGCACGACGTGCCTGGTAGTCGCTGAACCAGCTGATCGAACTCACTTCGAGCCATAGATCGCATCCCGGTGCGTACACCTCAACGTCGTAGCTGCGGTGGTGACTCTGACCGAGGTCACCGGTGCAAATTTCAACGACCCGGTACGGCAAGCCGAGATCGGCGATCGTCGCGACGACCTGCTGGCGCATCTCATCGAGGATGTCGGGCGCCTGCTCGGGAGTCGCAACGGCGAGGATCTCCACCTTGTCGAATTCGTGGCTGCGCAGCATTCCGCGCGTGTCACGACCCGCCGATCCGGCTTCGCGACGGAAACACGGTGAGAACGCCATGTAGCGCTTCGGTAGCTCGGCCTCGGCGAGGATCTCGTCGGCATGGAGGAACGTCAGCGGCACTTCCGCCGTGGGGATGCACCACAACGAGTCACGCTCGATGGAGAACGCGTCATCGGCGAATTTCGGAAGTTGTCCCGTCGCGGTGAGCGTCGCGGTCGTCACGAGCGACGGGGGACGCACCTCCTCGTACAGATCGGCGTTGCGGTCGAGTGCGTACTGACACAGAGCGCGTGCAAGGGTCGCCCCGGCGCCGCGCTGCATCGTGAACATTGCGCCCGAAATCTTCGTCGCCCGCTGCGCATCGAGGATGCCCAGAGCTTCTCCCGTCTCCCAGTGCGGCACGCGCCGGTGCGCGGGAAACGCCGCGGGCAGCCCGTGCGGACCGGTGACGATGGGGTTGTCGGCATCGGAGGCTCCGCCGACGACATCGGCATGGGGAAGGTTGGGGATGCGCAGCAACACGTCACGCAACGCCGCCTCGACGGCCTCGGCTTCGGTGTCGATTGCCTTCTCGCGTTCGCCGTGAGCCCGCGACTCGGCCATGAGTGCCTCGGCCGTCGCCGTGTCTCCGTTGCGCCGAGCAGCACCGACCTTCTGGGACAGGTCGTTGACGGCGGCGCGGATGCCGTCGCGTTCCGCGGTGAATTCGCGTAGTTTCCCGTCGAGCTGCATCGCTTCGTCGAGTTGGCGAAGAATCTCCGGTTTTCCGCGCCGTGCAAGGGCGCTGCGAACGACGTCGGGTTGCGAGCGCAACACTTTGACGTCGATCACGATCACACAGGCTACTGCTGACCTGCTCGTGACCGGGGTCGAGGCACGTCACCTCGTATCGTTGCCGTCGTGACGACAACCGGTGACGCGGTGGAGGTGGAGTCGCTCGTCGTTCGTTACGGCGACACCGTGGCGGTGAACGGCATCTCGTTCCGCGCGCGACACGGTGAGGTGACCGCATTGCTCGGTCGCAACGGCGCGGGCAAGACGTCAACGATCGAATGCTGCGAAGGTCTGCGCCGGGCATCTTCGGGCACGATCCGGGTGCTCGGTCACGACCCGCTGCGCGAACAATCGAAGATCGCAGCACGCGTCGGTGTCATGCTGCAGGACGGTGGTGTCGGTCCCGGTGCCCGCGTCGGAACGCTCATTCGCCATTACTGCGCCGTTCACGACCGCGGTGTCGATCCCGACGAGCTCGTGCGCCGCGTCGGCCTCGCTGCCCGCACGAAGCATGCCTGGCGGCGCTTGTCGGGCGGCGAACGGCAGCGCCTGTCGCTCGCGCTCGCCCTCGCCGCCGCACCCGACGTCGCGTTCCTCGACGAGCCGACGGCCGGACTCGATCTCGACGGTCGCGAGATGGTGCGCGACGTCCTCGGCGAGCTCACCGCGCGGGGTTGTGCCGTCGTGCTCGCCTCGCACGACCTCGACGAGGTGCAGCGCGTCGCGCATCACGTCGTCATCCTCCACCACGGTGCAGTGGTGGCCAACGACACGATCGGCGCCCTGTGCAGCGGTGGGCGGCGGCTCGAGGACGTCTTTCGCGAGGTGACGCGATGAGACTCGTTCGCCTTCAGACCCGCATGGAACTGCTGCAGATCCTGCGCAACTACGAGCAGCTGCTGCTCGTCATGATCATCCCGCTGTTCGTACTCGTCTTCTTCGGCAACGTCGACGTGCTTCCCGGGTCGACGACCATCGACCAAGTCACCGCATCGGTGCTCACGCTCGCCGTCGTCTCCTCGGCGATGGTGAGTCTCGGCATCTCCACCGGCTTCGACCGCTCGTACAACGTGCTGAAGCGACTCGGTGCATCACCGATCGGTCGGCGGCGGCTCGTTGCGGCAAAGATCCTCGCCGTCATCGTCGTGCAGATGGTGCAGTGCAGCGTCCTGCTCACCGTGGCGTCGCTCATCGGCTGGCGGACGTCGGCGGGTGCGGCGCTGCTCACCCTCGTGCCGGCCATCGCGCTCGGTTCACTCGCGTGCGGCGGACTCGGTCTCACCTTGGCGGGCCGCCTGCGTGCCGAGATCAATCTCGCGGTGCAAAACGGTCTGTATCTCGTGCTCATCGTTGCGGGCGGAGTCGTCGTACCCGCCGACGAGCTACCCGGTCCGCTCGGCCGGGTCGCCGAGCTGCTCCCCACCGGAGCCCTCGCAACGACGATCACCGGCGCACTGAACGGCGCAGCGACGATGAGTTCCTGGCTCGTGCTCGGTGCCTGGGCCGTGGCCCTGCCGCTCGTCGCGGCGAAAACGTTCCGCTTTGATGCCACGCCCTAGCGGCGCGCGGATCAGCGACGCGGAACGTCGTCTTCCTTGATCGCCGGCGCCTTGTCGAAGGCACGCGTGACGTCGTCAAACGTGAGTGCGGAGTTCGCCCGACGGTACGTCTGCTGTCCGCCGAACTGGGCGGTGAAACGACGGAACCAGAGGAACACGATGATGCTCCACAGGAAGATCGTGCCACCCGTCTTCATGATCGCCC
>JBIIDI010000057.1:0-10350 GCA_044238425.1 Ilumatobacteraceae bacterium | reverse complement strand
CGCGAGCGGTTCAGCCCTGTGCAGCCGACGCGTTGAGCAGCGCCACCCACGTCGCGCGATCGACGGCGCCGGTGCGCTTCAATCCGGTGAGCCTCTGGAATCGCGTCACCGCACGCTGGGTTCCGCTTCCGTAGACGCCGTCCGCGGCGAGTTTCACGCCGAGCACGCGGGCGAGCGCGCGCTGGATCGTGGCGATCGACGCCTGACGCGCTCCGCGTGACAGGACGAAGTTGTTCGCGTCGATGCCGAGCAGCGCGAGTACCTGCTCGTCGACGATGCCGTCGACCGGAAGTGCGTTGAGCTCCTCGAATCGGGCGACTGCGGCGGCGGTTCCCTTGCCGTACACGCCGTCGGTGGCGAGACGCTCCCTGCGCTTCAGGCCGAGGGCGACGTTGAGCGCCTTCTGCACGTCGGCGATCGGCGCGCCGCGTTCACCCTGCGAGAGCGGCACGGCCATCGGGATGACGGCCCCGGCGCCGAGAGTAATGACACCCGCACGGCGCAGGTCGTCGAGTTGGCGACGCAGGAACAGCGCGAACTCGGTGCGCCCGGTGGCGGTGAGGTGCACGCCGTCGAGGAACCAGCGGTCGCGCTCGGGACCGCTGCTCGCCGCGTTCCAGTCGAGGACGCTGACGTTGGGGAAGCGCGATCCTGCCGCAGCCAGTGCGGCGTTCGACAAGCCGTAGTCGACAGTGGCGCGGCGGGTGGAGAGGTTGACGAACACGATCCGCTGTACGCCGCGCGAGTTCAACGAGGCGACGACCTGGTCGACTCCCGAAGCAAACGTGGCGGGGTTGTCGTTGTAGCCGAGTTGCACGACGGCCACCGCGGGGGATTGATCGGCGGTGAGGGAGTTGATGACGGCCTGTGCGTCGGGAAGGCCGACTTCGGGCTGCACGCACGCGGGGCCGACGAGACAGCGTCGTGACACCGCCTGGTAGTTGACGTTCGGGTACGCCGGCGCAACGATGCGCTGGAATTCGGGAGCAATGCTCTCACCGACGGAGTCGCCGATGAGCAGCATGCGTCCGACCGGACCTTCGTCGAAGTTCGGACCGAAAACTCCCTGCACGCCGTACCACGGAGCGGGAAGGTCGAAGACGGTGCGGAACGTCCAACCCGACACGGTGACGGAGCCGGCGGTTCCCTGGAGCGTGACGTTCGTCGTGTAGCCGTTCCAATCGCCACCCTGGCCGTCGTGTTGCGTGACGATGTTCGTCAACGTGCCGATCTGCGGGTAGCGGGCCTGCACTTGTGCCGATGAGATGACGCGCGACCACACCATGAGCGAGGAGTTCGCGGCGAGATCACCCGGATCCTCCTTGGCGGGGAAGGTGCCACCGGCGATGCGTCCGCCGTTCGACGACGAGAACTCGGTGCGCGCGATGCCGCCGTTGCGGGTGCGGATGACGACGCCCGACGTCTCGGCGATGGCCGCGTCGGTGCGCGGATCTTCGAGCGAATAGGGCATTTCGGCGACGCCCTCGCGCAGGGCGGAACCGCCGTACACCTGGCAATCCTGCGTGTCGCACGTGTTCGCCAGTCCGGCGTAACGGTTCTCCGTTGCGGCGTACGAACGCGCAGCGACCGCCTGGGCGCGCAGTGCGTTCATGCCAGCACCGCCGGCGGCGTCACCCCAGCCGGCCGGTGACTCGCGCGGCACGACGCCACGCAGGTAGTTCTCCATGGAGACGACGTTGATCGTGCGGTTTTCGTTGCGTGTGTTGTTCGTTGCCCGGACGATGCCGCGGTAGTAGCGAACGCGGTGCGCGGTGGCAGAGCGGGGTTCGCACAGACCGATCGTCTGCGTGGGAGCAGCTGCGGGATCGGAGCCGACCACCGTCGTGAACGACGCCTGCTCGGCGACGTCCCCGATGAGCTCGAAGCCGAAGGCGCCGGGATCCTGTGTGTGGAGGAGACAACGGCGCGCAGTCGAGCCCCACACGCGGTAGACGCGCGGTGCGACCTCGCGGGCAACGAGCGACGTCCACGTGCGACCCGGGGCGGGATCCTCGAGCAGCAACGCCGTCTGCTCGTCGGCGACGACGGCCGTCTGGTCGTACGTCGCACCGCCGAGGCTGCGCGGATTCATTGCGCTCAGCCACACCTTGATCTCGGGGTTCGGGGAGTCCATCGGAGCGACGACGTTGCCCGTCGCGCCGCCGTAATAGAAGTCGAGGATCTGCTGCCAGTCGAGGCCGTACGTCGTCGCCCAGCCGAACGAGCCCCACTGACTGAGCCCGCGACCGTGACCGAAGCCGCGCCCGTTGACGACGAAGGCCGCGGGGAGCTGACCGTCGACGGCGCGCGCCGCGCTCGGCGTGACGATCGACAGCGAACTCGCGAGAAGGGTCGCGGCAAGGACTACGGAAACGACGGTGGACGTCGAACGTCGGCGTGGGTGCATGGTGAAGTCAGGGTCTCCTTCGCCCGCAACGGCAAGGCTACCGCTCGAAGCGTCGTTGATGGCGCAATCAACAGCTGGCGAAAGGCATTCGTGACACGAGCGCACGAGACATGCGACACAAAGCTCTCATGTGAATCAACCGTGACGCTTGGTGCGTGCGACTTGCGAATTCGTGCCGATCGTCTCGCGTTCCTGCACGACGACGCCGACGAGCACGAGTGCGATGCCGAACACTTCGGCGAGTGTCGGAGTTTGATCGAGGAACAATGCCCCCATCACCGTCGCGGTGACGGGAAGCAGCGCGAGTAGCACGGAGAAGCGCCGCACCGGAATTCGCCGCAACGTCGTCTGATCGATTCCGTAGCCGATCGCGTTCGACAGCAAGCCGACGAGTGCACACAGTGCGAGCAGTCGCAGCGACCCGAAGACCGCGGTATTCCCCAGTGAAAACGGGGCGATTGCGACGGCACCGACGGCGAGACCGATGCCCAATCCCGCGACACCGCGATCGCTGCGTGCAACGAACGAACCGAGCACGATGTACGTCGCCCAGCACGCCGCGGCGAGGAAGATGAACAGAACGCCGAGCGGTTCGTCGTCGATTTCGAGTCCGGAGAGCACGACGACACCGAGCGCCGCGGCACCGACCGCCACGACGTTGCGCGTCGTGCGCGTACGGGCGGCCGCGACGGCGATCGGACCGATGAATTCGATGGCGACGCCCTTGCCGAGATCGAGTCGTGAGATCGCAAGGTAGAAGGTGAGGTTCATCATCGCGGTGACGACGCCGAATGCACCGATGACGGCGAGTTCGCGACCGCGCGGAAAACCGTCGCGCAGCAGTCGAGGCATGCTGACGACGAGAAGAATGAGCGAGGCGCTGAGCACGCGCACGAGCGCCGCCGGCGCGGGACCGACCTCGTCGAAGATCGAGACGGCGATGATCGCACCGAGGTACTGACTCGCCGCGCCGACGAGGAAGAGCGCCTCGGGCGGTGCACCGACGAGACCGCGCCCGGCGCGCCGCAAGGGGTTCGTCACGCGGAGTCGGAGATGTGACGCGTCAGTCGAACAGGTCGGGATCCGTGCGACAGATTTCCTGCCACAGCGGTTGGAAGTTCAGCCAGCCGGCGAGTTGGTGCGCGGTGAGGTTGCGCGTGTAGGTCGCCATGTCGTGGGGGATCTTGTGCGGCGTACCGACGCTCTCGGCCATGATCTGCGCCATGCAGCTGCGCTCGAGCGACAGCAGCCAGTAGGCGGCTGCGTCGACCGTCTCGGCGACGGTGAACACGCCGTGGTTCTGGTGGATCGCCGCCTTGCCGCGGGGAAACTTCGCGGCGATCTCGCGACCCGCTTCCGGCTCGAAGACGACGGCTCCGCCCTGCTCGGAGATGACGACGTGATCGTCGTAGAAGTAACACGCGTCCTGGGTGATCGGATCGAGCGGTCGACCGAGAGAAGCCCACGCCTTGCCGTACACCGTGTGGGCGTGCGCGGCGGAGATGACGTCGGGGCGTGCCTGGTGAATCGCGGCGTGGATGCAAAAAGCCGCGCGGTTGACCGGATGGTCGCCGTACACGACGTCGCCGTCGTGGTTGACGAGGATGAGGTCGCTCACGCGCATGAGGCGGAAACTGCGGGCGAACGGGTTCACCCAGAAGTGGTCGGTGAACTCGGGGTCGCGCACGGTGATGTGCCCGGCGACGCCCTCGCCGAATCCGAGTCGCCCGAAGATGCGCAATGCCCCCGCGAGCTTCTGTTTGCGCTCGAGGCGCTCTTCCTCGATCGTGCGGTTCTTCTTCGGGCCGATGTCGACGAGATCCTTCGGCGTCAGCGGCACGCCGTCGATCGACTTCGTCGCCCCGGGATGCTCGGCGAGCGTCATGGCGAAAATGCTACGTCGTGCACGCACCGGGGTTGCCGACCCCGAGCCGCAACGGGGGAGTCTCCTAGCCTTGCGTCCATGTCCGACACCTCATCACGCTCATCCGACGGTTCCGCACGCGCACGGCGGGACGCCGGGTCCGCGGCGCCCGTTCGCAAGGTGACCGATTCGGGCATCGAGGTTGCCCCGCTCTACGACTCCACCTCGCTGGCGGGCTTCGACCCCGCGATCGCACTCGGCGCACCCGGTGCCGCGCCGTATACCCGGGGCGTGTACCCGAAGATGCATCGCGAGCGTCTGTGGACGATGCGCCAGTACGCCGGATTCGGCACGGCGGCCGACACGAATGCGCGGTTCAAGTTCCTCCTCGATGCGGGACAGACCGGGTTGTCGTGTGCGTTCGACCTTCCGACGCAGATGGGCTATGACAGCGACCACCCCCGCGCAGCGGGCGAAGTCGGCAAGGTCGGTGTCGCGATCGACTCCATCGACGACATGCGCACGCTGCTCGCCGATCTACCGCTCGACAAGGTGACGACGTCGATGACGATCAACTCAACGGCGGCGATTCTGCTGCTCATGTACGAGTTGGTCGCAGAAGAGCGCGGCATCCCGTCCGAAGCAATCAGCGGCACGATCCAGAACGACCTGCTGAAGGAGTACATCGCACGCGGCACCTACGTGTATCCGCCGCGCCCGTCGATGCGGATCATCACCGACATCTTCGCGTACTGCTCGAAGCACGTTCCGAAGTGGAACACGATCTCCATTTCCGGGTACCACATTCGCGAGGCCGGCAGCACCGCCGTGCAGGAGCTCGCGTTCACCCTCGCCAACGCCATCGCCTACGTGCAGGCCGCGGTCGACGCGGGTCTCGACGTCGACGATTTCGCGCCGCGACTGAGCTTCTTCTGGAACGGTCACAACAACTTCTTCGAGGAAGTGGCGAAGTTCCGCGCCAGCCGGCGCATGTGGTACCGGATCATGACGGAGCGTTTCGGTGCGAAGAACCCGGCGAGCCTGCTCATGCGATTCCACACGCAAACCGGTGGAGCCACGCTCACCGCGCAGCAGCCGCTGAACAACGTCGTGCGCGTGGCGGTGCAGAGCATGGCTGCCGTGATGGGGGGAACGCAGAGCTTGCACACCAACGGCTACGACGAGGCGCTCGGCCTGCCCACCGAGGAAGCGGCGCGCATCGCGTTGCGCACCCAACAAATCATCGGTTACGAGAGCGGCATCACCGACACGCCGGACCCGCTCGCGGGTTCGTACTACGTCGAATCGCTGACGAACGAAGTCGAACGTCTCGCATGGGAGTACATCGCCCGCATCGACGAGATGGGTGGTGCGGTGAGTGCGATCGAAGCGGGTTTCCAGATGGACGAGATCGAAGAGGCGGCGTACTCCTACACGAAGTCGATCGATTCGGGTGAACGCGTCATCGTCGGCGTCAACCGTTTCACCGTCGACGAAGAACCGGAGCCGACCGTTCTGAAGATCGACGCCGAACGCGAGCGCAACCAGGTGCAGCGCCTCACGGCATTCAAGGCCGCGCGGAACGATGCCGAGGTGCGCGCCCGTCTCGACGACGTACGTGCAGCGGCGCGGGGCACCGACAACCTGCTGTACCCGATGAAAGCGGCGCTGAAAGCCCACGCGACGCTCGGCGAAGTGAGCGACGCGTTGCGCGACGTGTACGGGGTGCACCGCCCGGGCTGAACGGCGCAGCCGTCACGACGTGATGTGTCGCACTTCTGCAGGGGGTCGGGGTACGTCGTTGGCCGTCGAGGCCGGATGGCCGAGGTACACGAGCGCAACCACTGCGGTGTCGGCGGGGAAACCGCACATCTCGGCGACGACCGTCTCGGCGCCCTTCGGGCACGACGACCAGTAACTCGCGAGTCCGCGGGCCGTTGCTCCGAGCAGGAGGTTCTGCACCGCAGCCGAGACCGTGTCGCGGTTTTCCGCCGTGCGCAGAGGCGAGTCACCGGGCACCGATCCGACGACGAGAACCGACGGTGCGCGCAGGAACTTGCCGCGCGTCTTCGTCACACGAGCGTCGTCTTCACCGCGGGCCGCCATGACGTCGGCGCACACCGCTCCGAGTCGGGCGCGTGCATCACCGGTGAGGTGGGCGAAGCGCCACGGCCACGTGCGCTTGTGGTTCGGTGCCCACGTCGCGAGCTCGCACAGTTCGTCGACGACGCCGGCACTGACGGGGCGTTCACGGTCGACGACGAGGTTCGTGCGCCGGGTGCGCACGATGCGGGCGAGAACGTCGTAGTCCCGTGCGGCTGAATCGTCCATGAAACTTTCCTCCTCTTTCCGACGTCGTGATTCGTTCGGGGTCGCGGCTCAGTCGTTGGCGTGCAGTGCGGCGTTCAGCCCGCCCCACGCGCCGGTGCGCGACGCAAGTTCGACGGCACCCGTGCGACTGTTGCGGCGGAACAGGGCGTTTGATACGCCCGAGAGATCGCGCGCCTTCACGAACTGACCGTCGGGCAGCGTGACGACCGTTCCCGCGGTGACGTACAGGCCCGCCTCGACGATCGAGTCGTTGCCGAGGCTGATGCCGAGGCCGCTGTTGGCACCGAGGAGGCACCGTTCTCCGACGGTGATCGTTTCCTTGCCGCCGCCCGAGAGCGTGCCCATGATCGAGGCGCCGCCGCCGATGTCGGTGCCGTTGCCGACGATGACGCCAGCCGAGATGCGTCCCTCGACCATCGATGCACCGAGCGTGCCGGCATTGAAGTTGCAGAAGCCCTCGTGCATGACCGTGGTGCCGGAGGCGAGGTGGGCACCGAGTCGCACGCGGCTCGCATCGGCGATGCGCACACCCGCGGGTACGACGTAGTCGGTCATTCGCGGGAACTTGTCGACGCCGTTGACGACGAGATGCTCACCGTTGCGCCGCATCGCGTCGCGCACGTCGTCGATGACCGACCCGTGTACGGGACCGATGCTCGTCCACACGACGTTGGCCAGCGTGGCGAAGATGCCGTTGAGGTTGAGCGTTCGCGGTGCGGCAAGGCGCAGCGACAGGAGATGGAGTCGCAGGTACGAATCGACGGCGTCGCTCGGATCCTTCGTCACGTCGACGACGGTCGAGACGGGAACGATCGCAACACCGCGGCGCGGGTCCGTGTGAGCGTCACCGGTCGACGGCGCCGAGTCGGGGAGGGTGGTGCCCCATCCGACGGCACGGAATGCCGCGTCGAGGATTGTTCCGTCCGCGGCGATCGTCGCCGTGCCTACTCCCCACGCCCGATCCGAATTGCGTTCGATCGCCCCCGTCATTCGAGAACCTCCGGTCGCAGCGTCGGAAACAGGATGACGTCGCGGATGCTCGCTGCACCGGCAAGGAGCATCGTCAGCCGGTCGATGCCGATTCCCAGACCACCAGTCGGTGGCAAGCCGTACTCGAGCGCACGGAGGTAGTCCTCGTCGACGGTTCCCGCCCCGAGGTCGCCGGCTTCCTTCTGTCGCTGTTCGTCCTCGAATCGGCGCCGCTGTTCGACGGGATCATTCAGCTCGCTGAATCCGTTCGCCAGTTCGCGGGCACCGACGAACAGCTCGAAGCGTTCGGTGAGGTGCGGGTCGTTGCGGTCGACGCGAGCGAGCGGCGAGATCTCGACGGGATGCCCGGTGACGAAGGTCGGTGCGAGCAGCGTCGATTCGGCCTTCTCCGCGAAGATCTCCTCGATGATCCGCCCCGAGCCCCAGTGCGGTTCGAACGACACGCCGTTGCGTCGTGCGACGTCGCGTACGTGGTCGACGGGCTGCGACGGGTGCAGCGTCTCGCCGACGCCATCCGCGGCGAGGTCGATCATGCGCGCGGTGCGCCACGGCAGTGCGAGGTCGCACGCGACGTCGCCGATGCGCACGACCGTCGTGCCGAGTGCGTCGCGCGCGGCGTTGCAGATGAGTTCCTGCGTGAGCGCCATCACCTCGGTGTAGTCGCCGAAGGCCTGGTACAGCTCGAGCATCGTGAATTCGGGGTTGTGGCGCGTCGAGATTCCCTCGTTACGGAACACCCGGCCGATCTCGAAGACGCGCTCGAGTCCGCCGACGATGAGTCGCTTGAGGTGCAATTCGAGGGCGATGCGCAGGTACAACTGCATGTCGAGTGCGTTGTGGTGGGTGACGAACGGTCGGGCATGCGCACCGCCGGCCTCGACGTGGAGCACCGGCGTCTCCACCTCGATGAAGCCGTGCGACGTGAGCGTTCGGCGGATGCTCGAGATGATCGCGTGACGCACCTCGAACGTGCGTCGCGCATCGGCATTGACGATGAGATCGGCGTAGCGCTGGCGGTAGCGGGTGTCGACGTCGGTGAGACCGTGCCACTTGTCGGGCATCGGACGCAGAGCCTTGGCGAGCAGTGAGAGGGCCGACACCTTCACCGACAACTCGCCCTTGCGGGTCGTCATCACGGTGCCGCTCACGCCGACCCAGTCACCGAGATCGAGTCCGGCGATCGACTCGAACAGTTCGTCGCCGACGACCGACTTGCTGACGAAAAGTTGGATCTCGTCGCTGCGGTCGCGCAGGGTGAGGAACTGCAGCTTGCCCTGGTCGCGCTTCAGCATGACGCGACCGGCGACGGCGACGACGTCGTTCGTCTCGCTGCCGGCGTCGAGCGTGCCGTGCGTGCGGCGGATGTCGGCGAGCGAGTGCGAACGGTCGAACCGGTACGGGTACGGCTCGGCACCCGACTCGCGCATCGCGGCGATGTCGGCGAGACGCCTCGTGCGCTCGGCGACGAGCCCCGCCCCGGAGTGTTCGGTGGGTGCTGCGTCGGTCATCGCAGTGACGCGCAGTGAGTGGTGGTGCGATTCGCGTGACGCGTCGTGAACGGCAGCGTCATGGCACTGTGCAACACGACACGGTGTGCCACGCGGTGTCGTGTCACTCGATAACGACGAGGACGTCGCCCGAGCCGACCTTGTCGCCGGCTTTCACGTTGATGCGCTTCACCGTGCCGGCTTTGTCGGCCTGGATCTGGTTCTCCATCTTCATGGCCTCGAGAACGACGACGGCGTCGCCGGCGTTCACCGACTGACCCTCGCTGACGAGAACCTTGACGATCGTTCCCTGCATCGGCGCGGCAACGTCGCCGCTCGCGGCGGATCCCGATGTCGATGCACCCGCGGCTCGACCCGGTTTGCGGGCCTTTGCCGGTGCGCCGGTTCCGGCGGCCTGCGGGGGAACCCACATGCGCACCTGGAAGCGCTTGCCGTTCACCTCGACCGTGCTGTTGCGCTCGACGAGTTCGGCACCGTCCGCAGCCGGTGCCGGCGCGGGGGAGGCGACACCCGACAGATCGAGTCGTTCCTCCACCCACTTCGTGCTGTGCGTCGCGGCGGCGAAGTCGGGATGCTTGAGGATGGCGAGGTCGGCGGGGATCGTCGTGTGCACGCCCTCGACCGTCATCTCCTCGAGGGCACGAATGGTGCGCGCGATCGCCGTGGGACGGTCCTTGCCCCACACGATGAGCTTGCCGACGAGGTTGTCGTAGAACTGGCTCACGGTGTCGCCGGCTTCGTAGCCGCCGTCGAAGCGCACGCCGAAACCGTCGGGCACGACGAGCTTCGTGATGGTGCCGGGTGAGGGGAGGAACTTGCCGTCGGCGGGGTTCTCGGCGTTGATGCGCACCTCGATGCCGTGCCCGCGGCGCGCCGCATTCACCTGCTTCTGTGTCATCGGCAACTTCTCGCCCGACGCCACGCGAATCTGCCACTCGACGAGGTCGATGCCCGTGATGACCTCGGTGACGGGGTGCTCGACCTGGAGTCGCGTGTTCATCTCGAGGAAGAAGAACTCGCCGTCCTGGTAGATGAATTCGACGGTGCCGGCGTTGTAGTAGCCGACCGCCTTCGCAGCCTTCACCGCCGCTTCGCCCATCGCTTCCTCGACGCCGTCGGGCAACGCCGGTGCGGGGGCTTCCTCGATGAGTTTTTGGTGGCGACGTTGCGCCGAGCAGTCGCGCAGCGACACCCACACGACGTTGCCGTGCGTGTCGCCGACGAGCTGCACCTCGATGTGCCGCGGCCAC
>JBIIDI010000164.1:0-2877 GCA_044238425.1 Ilumatobacteraceae bacterium | reverse complement strand
TCGAGCGCCTCGGCTACTAGTCCCGCGACAACAACACGACGTAGTCGTCGAACGTCACCGCACCGCCGGCCGTCGTGAGGTCACCGGCACCGCGCGGAACGGCGATCTCCGTGCCGTCGACGCGGAACGACACTTGTCCGATACCGGGACGCCGTGTCAGCGTGAGCACGATCTGGGCGATGGCGAGACGCTGATCGGTCGGGGACAGGTCGGAGAGGAACGGTGCGGTTGCCGAGATGAGGGCGACCCCGCGACGCGTCTCCACGGTCGCAGAGAAGCGAGTCGGCAGCGCGCTGCGCAACCCCGTGCTCGCCTCCTCGCCGCGTATGCCCTCGAGGAGGGTGGCGAGAACCTGCGTCGGCGTTGCCGGGCTGACGAGTAGACGCGTCGTCGACACGGCACGGTTGGCGCTGATGAAGTACAGCTCGACCGGCTCGTACACCGTGGCCGGAGCAACGGAATCACCCGGCACGGCCGCCGGATCGGTGGGTGCGGTCGTGGTCGTCGTGACGACGGTCGTTTCGACGAGTGCGCCCGGGAGATCGTCGGCTCCCAGCGGCCGCAATTCGCTCTCGCGCGGTACGCCGCACGCCGATGCGACGACGACGAGTGCCAAAGTGCCGAGTCGCATGCGCGTCATCGTTGACGTGGCGCGACCCGACCGTTGACGTCGCTCGTGCGGCAGTCCGGTGTTGAAACGACGAAACTGCACGTTCAACCCCCGCTCCGGACGTCGTCGCGCGGAATCGAGACGACGAAGCGTGCGCCGCCGCTCGGTGCGGTATCGACCCAGGCGCGCCCGTGCATGGCCCGGGCATGTTCGCTGACGATTGCGAGACCGAGGCCGCTTCCCGTGCTGTTGCGCGATGCGGTGCCGCGGGCGAAGCGCTCGAAAATTCTCTCCCGTTCGCTCACCGCGATTCCGGGTCCCGCATCGTCGACCATGAGCAGGACGTTGCCGTCGTCGGGGGCGATGATCACCTGCACGGGTCCGCCCGCATGGTCGCGGGCGTTGTCGAGCAGGTTGACGAGGATGCGCTCGACGCGGCGACGATCCACGACGACGACGTCATCATCGCCCACTTCGTTGATGACGAGGACGTCTGCGTACCCGAACCGTGCCGCGATTCGCTCCACGAGGGGACCCAGGTGCTCTTCTTCACGCTGGTCCTGACCGGCACCGGCGTCGAGGCGACTGAGCTCGAGCAGATCGAGAACGGTGCGGTCAAAACGGCGCACCTGCGTCGTGATGATGTCGACGGCCTTTTGGTTGCGTTCCGACAGTTCGTCGCGACGCGCGGCGAGTACGTCGACGGCGGCTCCGAGTGACGTGATCGGGGACCGCAACTCGTGGCTGACGTCGCTGGCGAAGCGCTCCTCGCGCTCGATTCGGTCCTGGACCGCGTCGGCCATCTCGTTGAACGAATCGACGAGCTTGTTCAGCTCGTCATCGTTTTCGGGTTCGAGTCGCGTGTCGAGACCACCGGAGGCAATGTTGCGTGCCGCAACCGACACGCGACGCAGCGGAGCGAGGGCCGCACCGCTGAAGGTGCCTCCGACGAGCCCGGCGATGAGGGCGATGACGACGATGCCGACGAGCAGCGTGTTGCGCACCGTGCCGAGGGTGGCGTCGGCGGCCGACAGCGAGAACGCTTCGAAGTAGTGCGCACCGATCGCCGGAATCGGCACGCCGAAACCCTCGTACGGGGCGTCGTTGAACGTGAATCGTTGCCGAGCCGCGTTGCCGCCGAGGACCTCGCGCAAGAGAGACGTCGGAAGGTTCGACTGGGTGAAGCGCAGGGGTGCCTGCGCATAGAAGAGCGACTCGGGGGCGAGGTGGAGTACGGCGTATCCACCCGTCGACGTGCGCACGTTCGTGATCACCTCGTCGGCACCTTCGCGATCCGCACCGACGAGCGTGCGCACGAGTTGTGCATTGGCAATCGTTTGCGCCCGTGCCGAAGTCGTCGCCTGATCGAGGAGGTACGAACGAGTCGTTGCGTACGTGACGATGCTGAGAAGCAACGCCGCGATGAACGAGGCGAGAGCGAACGACACGACCATCCGCCCACGCAACGAACCCAACCGCAGGCGGCGGCGAACGCGCGGGGTTTTGTCCGTCGAGGAGCCCGATGTTTTGCCCGCTCCCACGCCGCTCACGCTCTCCAGCATGACGGAACCGGCGCGGGCCAAGGGGGAGCATGGCTCCGCGCCGGTTCGGATGGCGTCCACGTTGGCGGGGCCGTGTGACGAAAGGGGAGCGCCTCTGTGCGTTTTGTGTGACATCACGGGCGGTGCGGCAGAATCGGAGCGTGCACCGTCTGCTGTTCATCGAAGATGACGCCGACATCCGTGCCGCACTCGGTCTCGTGCTCGAGGACGAGGGCTACGAAGTCATCGAGGCGGCGACGGGCGAGGAGGGCATTGCGCGTTACGTTGCCGATGCGCCCGATCTCGTGCTGCTCGACGTGCGTCTGCCCGACGTGTCGGGTTTCGAGGTGTGCCGACGACTGCGCGCGCGCAGCATCACCCCGATCATCATGGTGACGGCCCAAACCGACACGCACGACCTCGTCGCCGGGCTCGAAGCGGGCGCCGACGATTACGTGACGAAACCCGTCGTCGCCAAGGAGCTGTCCGCACGAATCCGCGCGGCACTGCGTCGCACGACGCTGCACCAGGTCGTCGGCGACGAGCCGGTCGTTCGCTTCGGTGACGTCATCGTCAACCGTGCCGCCGGAACGGTGACGAAGCGTGGTGAGGAGCTGGCGCTGACGAAGACGGAATACCGGCTCATGGTCGAGTTCGCCGACCACCCGAACATGGTTCTCTCGCGCGATCAGTTGCTCGAGAGAGTGTGGGGATACGACTACCTCG
>JBIIDI010000163.1:0-2887 GCA_044238425.1 Ilumatobacteraceae bacterium | reverse complement strand
TAGTTCGCCCGTTTCATCGCGAGATTGCCGTTGCTCAGTTCGTATCCCGCCCAATGTGCATTGAGGTCCTTCAGGAGAATCGGCACGCCGACGAACGGTGCGCTGCGGTCGGCGGAGTCGTCGATGTGCCGCGCACGGTCGAGGGCGCGCTCGGCCCACACATGGCTGATCGCGTTCAGTGCGGGATTGAGTGCGGCGATGCGCTCGAGGCTTGCGGCAACGAGTTCGCGTGCGGACACTTCGCCGCGGCGCACGAGATCGGCCTGTTCGCACGCGGTGGCGCCGCCGAGTGCAACGCGCTCATCCACCGGAGCAAATCCGTTCGGTTTCCATCGCTGCGGCTACCTTACAAAGACCGTGACGGAGCCGGAGCACACGTGACAGAGCGGAAAAACGAGTCGACCGCGTCCGTACTCAGTCTGTTGCGTGCACCGTCGGTGCTCCCTTTCGTCTCGGCCACCGTCCTGCTGTACGTCGGGCTCGCCATTCAGGTGACGACGCTCGGCAAGCAGGTGTACGACATCACACGTCGCGAACTCGACATCGGATGGCTCGGCCTCGCGGAATTCCTGCCGATCGCACTTCTCGTCTTCGTTACCGGTGCGGTAGCCGACCGTTTCAACCGCAAGAACGTGGCGATGCTCGCCATCTCGGGTGAGCTCGTCTCGGCTCTCCTGCTCACCTGGTACGCGAGCACGTCACCGACGTCGGTGTTCCCGATCTTCGTCATCGCCGTTCTCTACGGATCCGCCCGCGCATTCGTCGCACCGTCGATGCGTCCGATGGCGGCGATGATCGCCCCCGCGGGGCGTCTGCCGCAGATGGTCGGTCTGTACTCGACGATGTGGACAGCGGCGGCGATCATCGGCCCGGCGTCGTCGGGCTTCCTGTACTCGGTGCATCCGTCGGTCGCCTACGGCACGGGTGCGGTCGCGGTGGCGGCGGCAATCGGCTTCGTCTCGCGGGTGCGCATCGCACCCGTCGCCGCGACGTCATCCGACACGGCGATCCCGGCACGTGAGCGTCCGTCGTTGCGCTCGGCGATGGAGGGCTTGCGGTTCATTCGTGCCACACCGATCCTCTTTGCGGCGATTGCACTCGATCTCTTCGCCGTGCTCTTCGGCGGCGCGGTGGCGCTGTTGCCCGTCATCGCCACCGAGCAGCTCGGTGTCGGCGACGTGGCGTACGGGTGGTTGCGCGCCGCCGCGGGAATCGGAGCGGCGATCACGGCCGTCACGCTGTCGATCCGTCCTTTGCGCCGGAGAATCGGCCCGATCCTGCTCGTTGCGGTGGCGATCTTCGGTGTCGGGACCATTGCGCTCGGACTCACGCGCACGTACTGGGTGGCGTTCCTCGCCGTCATGGTCATCCACGGTGCCGACATGGTGAGCGTCGTCATCCGGTCGTCGATCGTTCCGCTCGCCACACCCGACGACAAGCGCGGTCGCGTCACCGCGGTGGAGAACGTGTTCATCGGGGCGACGAACGAACTCGGTGCGTTCGAGTCCGGTGTCGCGGCGGAATTCGTCGGAGTGAAGGCGACGGTCGTCGGCGGCGGAGTCGCCACGCTCGGCATCGTTGCCGTGTGGTGGTGGCGTTTCACGTCGCTGCGGCGGATCGACCGCTTCGAGGACGTCGCCCACGCTGCATGACCGGTCGCCGTCGCGAGGCGACCGACCGATGGTTCCGCGAACGTGATTGACGCTGCGAGACTGATCCGCACCATGCTGCGCAGCACCCACCGAACCGCGCGGAGGAACGCGGGCAGTCGACGAGTGTTCGGTGCGCTCGTCGCGACGCTGTTCGTCGTGCTCGCCGGGTGCGGCAGCGTCACGGGCGATGCCGACGACGGTGTGCTCGACGGCGTCGGTCGTCTCCCGGGCTACGACTTCTGGGCTCCCGTCACGTTGCCCGACGGTGTCGAGGTGAACTTCCCGCTGCCGGAGGGCGGTCCGATCGGTCCGATCGCCGCGGGCAATCGGGTACTGCTCATCGGCGACTCGATCCTCGCGTCGACCTCGCGTCGCTACGCGAACGAGATGTGCGCCACGCTCGTGCCGCTCGGCTGGCAGGTGTCGGTGGAGGCGGAGGCGGGACGCTTCTCGGAATTCGGCGTGCGCGTCGTGCAGAGTCGACTGTCGGCAGGGTGGGACGCAGCGGTCGTGTATCTCGGCACGAACTACGAGGGCAATCCGGAGTCGTACGAACGCAACATGCGGCGGATTTTCGAGCGTCTCGAGCCGCTGCCGACGGTCGTGCTCACGACCGGCGAGTTCCGTCGTGCGCAGCGCGAGGTGAACGACGTCATTCGCGCGACGGCCGCCGACTTCGAACACGTTCGCGTACTCGATTGGGCGTCGGTGGCGGGACTTCGTGGTGTGACGGGTGGTGACCGCATCCATCTCTCGGAGACCGGTCGTGCGGTGCTCGCCGCAACCGTCGCGCGCGCACTCGATGCCGCGCCGAGCGGCGACGGCCGCTGTCTCGAGTCGCGTTTCACCGACGACTCGGCGATTCGCCGCGACGTGTTGCCTCCCTCGGCAACCGATGCGCCGGCGACGGACGTGCAGCCGGAGGAAACTCCCGTCGAACCGACTCCCGACGACACGGACTCGTCGGGCTGACGACTGCCCGGTGACCCCGGAGAGACGTTGATGCGCGTCGACTCCGCGTCAGCGTGAAACGCCCGACTCGCGCAGTGCGCGTCGTCGTGCGGCGCGCTCGCGGGCCTGCGCGGAGGTGATCTCGCGGTGGTGGGCCCGGCACAACACTTCGAGTCCGCCCGACCCGCGCGGATCGGCGTCGAGATGGTGGTGGCATCCCGGTCCGTAGCCGTCGCCGTTGCGCGGGGTGATGTGGTTCACCTCGCAGTCGCGCCGCGCAGCGT
>JBIIDI010000162.1:0-2946 GCA_044238425.1 Ilumatobacteraceae bacterium | reverse complement strand
GAAGGGACCGGTGGCACGCCGCGAATCGTCGACGACGATCTGCGGGACGTTCGCCGCAAGCCCGACCACTTCGCGCTCGACGAGCACGGCGGTGGCTCCCGCGCGCACGGCAGCTGCGGCGTGGTCGTGTCCGTCGTGGGTGTCACCGACGACGCAGCAATACAGCGCTCCCGTCGTCGCACGGCGCGAATCGGACTCGACGTCGGTGATCGTCACACGGTCGAGATCGAACGTCGTCGCCTCGCGACCGTCGACGACGATGCGGCGGATCGCACGCCGTGCGTCGTCGGACGAACCGACGCGCACCTCCTCGATGAGCGCGGCCAGCGTCTTCGACCGCGCCGCCGAACCCGACATGTCAGTGCGCCGGTCCGAGTTCGGCGGGCCGCGAGCCGACGCACCCGGTGTCACCGGGTGTCGGACGGATGTTCAGCTCGGTGATGAGCACCTGGCCGATGCGCGAGAACACCGGTGCCGCCGCGGTGCCGCCGAAGCGGTCGCGCGACGACGCGTCGGGCTGGTCGACCGAGACGAGCACGGTGAACTGCGGATCACTGGCCGGCAGGAACCCGACGAAGGAGGCGAAGTACGAGCGCGAACCGTCCTCGTTGAGGTACGTGCCGGTGCCCTCGGTGAGGTACGCGGTACCGGTCTTGCCCGCCACCGACATGCCGGGAATCTTCGCCAAACCGGCGGTTCCGTAACACACGACGTCGGTGAGCAGCGTGCGCATCGTCGACGCGGTCGCACTCGAGATGACGCGTCGCGTCTCGGACGCCGGCAGGTCGTTGCGCACGCCGTTCGCGGCGATGGTTCCGGCAACGATCTTCGGCGCGACGTAGACACCGTCGTTGGCGACGACGTTCACGGCAGCGACGAGCTGCACGGCGGTGCTCGCGTAGCCGTAGCCATACGCCGAGGTGAACGCCTCGGTGCCCTGCAGGTCCTCGGCGCGGCGCAGGATGCCGCGACTCTCACCGGGGAAGTCGAGCGCCGACTTCGCGCCGAACCCGAACTGGCGCAGCCACTCGCGGCGCACCGACGGGGCGAGCGTCTCGGCAATCTTGATCGTGCCGAGGTTCGAGGAATCGACGAGGATCTTGCGCACGGTCATCTCTTCGGTGCCGTGCGGGTAGGCGTCCTTGATCACCTGCTCCCACTGCGTGCCCTTGTTGAACACCTGCACTCCGGGCACGGTGAACGTCGACTGCGGGGTGACCGCGCCCTCTTCGAGTGCCGCGGCGACGCTGAACACCTTCGCCACCGAGCCGGGCTCGTTCGCCTCGACGACGGCGAGGTTTCCGGCGTTGCTCGAGTACGTGCCGTCCTCGTTGCGACGCACGCTCGACATCGCGTAGATCTCGCCGGTGCGCGAGTGCATGACGATCGCGGTGCCGCTGCGCGCCATGAGGCGCTCGACCTGTTGCGTGAGGATTCCGTCGACCTGGTACTGAACGGTGCGATCGATCGTCGTGAGCAGGTTGTATCCGCGCGTCGCGGGCTCGAAGCTCGACTCGCCCGAGGCGATCGACTGGCCGCGGCTGTTCACCTCGCGCACGACGCGACCGTCGACGCCGGTGAGCAGGTCGTTGAACTGCAATTCGAGGCCGCCGATGCCGACTCCGTCCGGATCCGTGCGCCCGATGAGCGGACGCAGGCCGTCGGTCGTCAGCGCACGACCTTCCTCGCGGTACGAACCGATGCCCTGCAGCTTCAGCGCGAGCACTGCCTCCGCCGTCTGGCTCTCCACCTCGCGCGCGACGTACATGAAGCTGCGCGACGAGTTCTGCATTCCGGTGGCGAGCTCGAGTTCACGCTCGGGGGTGAGCTGCAGCAACTGGGCGATGGCGCGCGCGGTGCCGGCGGGATCGACGACCTTGCGCGGGTCGGCGTAGATCGTGCGCGTCGGCACCGGGATCGCGAGTTCGCGGCCGGTGCGGTCGAGGATCGAACCGCGCTCGGCGGGGATGCGTGCGGTGCGCATGCGCTGGGCGACGCTCGCTTCACGCAGGTCGCCCGAGCCGATCGCCTGCAGCGTGACGACGCGGGCGAGCATGACGACGAGCAGCACCGACACGATGATGAACATCGTGAAGATCCGCGGGCGCAACTCGCCGCCCTTGAGGTTGGTCGTCATCTGCGCATAACCGCGACTCAACGTGCGCCGACCGGCGCTGCCGAGCATTCCCGCCCAGTCGGGACGTCGAATGGCGCCGCTGACGTCGAGCGTCGCCCGCCCGCGCGAGGATGCGGTCGCGCGACTCACGGTGCCTGCACTTCCTCGACGGGCATGACGAACGGTGCGTTCGGATCGGCGATGCCGTTGACGACGTCGACGGCCGATCCACTGCCCGGCAACGGATCGGCAAGTTGCGGATCCATCTTCCCCGTCGACGCGACGACTGCGGCGACGACGTCCGCGGGGATCTCGACGAACTTCGTGCTGAGACCCTGGTACATGCCGAGCGACATCGCCTCGTAGCGGAGTCGGTTCGGAGCGAGCAATTCGGCTCGCTCCTGGCGCAGATCCTCGTAGTTGTACTCGGCGAGCTCGAGATTCCTCGACACCGAGTCGAGGCGCAGCTGCTGCTCGGCGATCATCGCCTGGAAGATGATGACCATGATGACGCCGACGACCATGAAGAGGAAGAAGAGCGACACGCGCGGTGCAATCCGCACGCCGGCGACGCTGCGCGACCCGATCTCCTGCGGCGTCGGAACCAGACGCAGGTATCCCGTCGAGTTCGTCGCTTCGCGTGCACGTTGCGCCGCGGCGGGACGTGCGGACCGTGACGACGCAGACCGTATCGACGCAGACCGTGTCGACGCAGACCGTGTCGACGCAGACCGTGTCGAGGCAGACCGTGTCGTTGTAGAACGTGTCGCTGCAGCGCGTGTCGTGCGCGCAACGGTCGTCGCGTCGCCCGCGGCGAGTCGGTAAGCGCG
>JBIIDI010000161.1:0-2960 GCA_044238425.1 Ilumatobacteraceae bacterium | reverse complement strand
GGTGATTCGTTGACGAACTCGAGCACGAGCGTGCCGCCGTCGTCGGCGACCATCCAGCACGTGAGCGACGCGTCACCTCCTGGCAGGGCGATGCGCTGCGTGACGACGGGCGCTCCGGCGGCGCTCGTCACCCGCAGACTCGGTTCCGTCGCCGGGACGTGCAGTCGCTCCTCGGACATGACGAACCACCGCAGCGGTCGCGAGTCGCCGTCGACGTGGATCGACGTATCGCCGTTGACGACGGCACCTTTACCCGATGCGCCGCCGATACCGCGCACGCCGAGCCGAACGCCGTGTGCACGATCGTGACCACGATCATGAGCGTGAACATGCCCGTGATGATCGTGGTGATCGGCGGAGTCACGCCGACGCGCCCGAAGACCCCGGCGACCGAAGCGCACCGGTCAGCTCCGTTCCGACTTGTTCGCACGAGTCATCAGGCGAGTCATCGCCTCACTCGCGACGACACGGCCGTCGCACACGTCGGCGACCGCCTCGCAGATCGGCATCTCGACGCCGACCTTGCGCCCGAGTGCAACGATTGCCGCGGCACTGCGCACACCCTCGGCAACCATCTGTCCGGTCGAGGCGATCGCATCGGCAAGCGACGCACCTTTTCCGAGACGCACGCCGACCGAGGTGTTGCGACTCTGCATCGACGAACACGTGGCGACGACGTCGCCGACACCGGCAAGTCCCGAAAACGTGAGAACGTCGGCCCCGAGGGCGACCCCGAGGCGGCTCATTTCCGCGAGTCCGCGGGTGATGAGCGTGGCGCGGGTGTTGTCACCGAATCCCATCCCGTGGGCGATTCCCGTCGCGATGGCGAGCACGTTCTTCACGACCCCGCCGATCTCGCAGCCGACGAGGTCGTCGTTCGTGTACACGCGGAACGTCGGCCGCGCGAACAGCCCCTGCAAGCGTCGCGCCACGTCGTCGTCGGCACAGGCGACGACGCTCGCGGCAGGCTGACCTTCGGCGATCTCGCGAGCGAGATTCGGACCGGACAATGCAGCGACGGGGCGCTCGGGGATCACGTCGGCGAGCACCTCGCTCATCCGTCGACCGGTGCCACGTTCGAGTCCCTTCGTCACACTGACGAGCGGCACCCCCGGCCCGACGTACGGCGCCATGACGCGCGCAACGTCGCGGAATCCTCCCGACGGCACCGCGACGATGATCGCATCGGCCTCGGTGAGCGTGTCGGCGAAGTCCGACGAGAACCGCAGCTCCGGGTGCAGATCGATGCCCGGGAGGTACGTCTCGTTGCGCCCCGTGCGGCGCATCTCGGCGACGAGCTCCTCGCGACGCGCCCACAGAACCGTCGGAGCGTTGTTGGCAACGAGCGACGCGAGCGTCGTGCCCCACGTTCCCGCGCCGATGACGGCGACGCGGGCGAAGGTGGCGTACACGCCCGAAATCGTAGGCTCAACGCGTGTCGATCACGGACGTCGGGGGCGACACGCTCGTCGTCATCCCGGTGAAGGATTTCGCCACCGCCAAGTCACGCCTCGACGACACCCTGTCTCCCGTTGACCGTGACCTCTTCGCGCGACACTGCGCGAGTCGCGTCGTGCAGGCGGCGCGCGGCCATGCCGCTCTCGTCGTCACCGACTCAGACAACGTCGTTGACTGGGCCCATTCGCTCGGCGTCGACGCGGTACGCCAGCTGCGGCCCGGACTCAACGGTGCCGCACAGGACGGCCGCGACGAGGCGCTCCGGCGGGGGTACGGCCGGCTCGCCATCGTCCACGCCGACCTGCCCCGGGCCCGCAGCCTCACCGACGTCATCAGCCGCCCGGCTGACGTCGTCGTCGTCACCGATCATCACGGAACGGGAACCAACGTGCTCGTCGTCGGCACGGACGTGCCGTTCACCTTCGCATTCGGTCCCGACAGTCGCGCCCTGCACGTCGCCGAAGCACGTCGCCTCGGACTCACCCTCGACTCACTGCACCACGCCGAGCTCTCCCACGACGTCGACGACGCCGCCGACTACACGCGAATGACGGCAACGGATCCCGTCGTCGGCCATGGCGCGCCGACCGAACACGACGAAGCGGGACAAAAGAAATAGCCGAGGGGCTTTCGCCCCCCGGCTATTTGGTACTCCGAACCGAAATACAACTTCGCCCGAAGGCGAGAGTCGTTATTTCTTGGCGGCGGCCTTCTTACGACGACGACGCTTCGGGGCAGCCTTCTTGCCCTTCTTCGCAGCCTTCTTCGGGGCCTTCTTTGCAGCCTTCTTAGGGGCCTTCTTGGTCGCCTTCTTGGCGGCCTTCTTGCGCTTCTTTGCAGCCATTTCTGTTTCTCCTTGGAGTGTTGGTATTACTTGCGGTTTGGATTCAGTTCGGCCTTCAGCGTTGAGCTGGGGCTGAACTTCATCGCGGTGGAAGCCGCGATCTGGACTGCTTCACCCGTTTGCGGGTTACGTCCAACTCGCGCCTTGCGACTCGATGTGCTGAACGAGCCGAAGCCCGGCCACGACACCTTGTCGCCCTTCTTCGCAGAAGCCACTACCAGATCAAAGAACGCCTGGATGGTGCGATCGGCATCTGCCTTCGACACTCCAGCCTTCTCCGACACTGCGTCGATGAGTTCCTGCTTGGTCATTATCTTTCCTTGCTTTCTCGGAATCGGAGTTCCGTGAACGTCAATCTGATCGCACTTCTCCGCGCAATGCAAGCATTCGCCCGTCGGTAGTGCCGTCGGTGCGATGCTCCGTCGCGGCACGGGCATGACGTCACGACGCCGACGTCGACACACCGTTGATCGGACGTCGAATCCCAATTCGTCGAAAAATCGTCGCGATCCACACGTGATGCGACGTCGCCGGCGAGCATCACGCCGCGCGCCACGATCCGACAAAACCCATGTGGCACAAGGGCCCCGGGCACGGTCGCCCGATGAAGCGTGGATCGCGCAAGTCGCGCCACGATTCCCCACCGCGTCATTTCGTC
>JBIIDI010000056.1:0-10631 GCA_044238425.1 Ilumatobacteraceae bacterium | reverse complement strand
CGAGGGGGACCGCGATCCGCCGGCATGCGAACACACACATAGGAGACATACACATGGCTGAGGCCATTTCCGTGTCGGGAGCCGTGAGCGGCACCGACAAGACCATCCGTTTCGAAACGGGCAAACTTGCTTTGCAATCGCAGGGTGCAGTCGTTGCATCCCTGGGCAAAACGACCGTGCTTGCCACGGCCAATGCCGCAAAGAGCGTGCGTGACGGGATCGATTTCTTCCCGCTCACCGTCGACGTCGAAGAGCGCGCCTACGCGGCAGGAAAGATCCCCGGATCGTTCTTCCGTCGCGAGGGACGTCCGAGCCAGCAGGCGATTCTCACCTGCCGTCTCATCGACCGACCGTTGCGCCCGGCCTTCCCGGACGATTACCGCAACGAGACGCAGATCGTCATCACCGTCATCGGTGCCGACCAGGAAAACCCGCACGACGTGCTCGCCATCAACGCCGCTTCGGCCGCGCTGATGATCAGCGGCATTCCGTTCGACGGTCCGATCGGCGCTGTGCGCGTGGCGTACTCGCAGGACGGCACGTGGGTTCCGCACCCCACATTCGAAGAGGGTGATGCCGGAACGTTCGAGCTCGTCGTTGCCGGTCGCGAACTCGACAACGGCGACGTCGCGATCATGATGGTCGAAGCGGGCGGCACCGAAAAGTCGTTCGAGTTCTACGCAGCAGGTGCGCCGAAGGTGTCCGAGTCGGTCATCGCCGCCGGACTCGAGGCGTCGAAGCAGTGGATCAAGGAATCGATCAAGCTGCAGCGCCAGCTCGTCGCCAGCGTCATCGCGTCGAAGGGGCTCATCGAGCCGCTGTCGTACCCGTCGGTCGTCGACTACACCGACGAGTTGTTCGCCGAAGTCGAGCGCGTCGGTAGCGACAAGCTCGCACCGGCCATTCGTATTTCGCTGAAGAAGGATCGCAACGCCGCGATCGACGAGGCAACGGCCGCGGTCGTCGCCGAACTCGCCGGCACCGCCGACGCGCCGGGCAAGTTCGCCGGACAGGAGAAGCAGATCAAGGAGGCGGTGCGTTCACTCACGAAGAAGCTGGTTCGTCAGCGCATCGTGAAGGACGGCATCCGCATCGACGGCCGCAAGCCGAGCGACCTGCGCGAAGTCACCGCCGAAGTGGGCCTTTTCCCGACGGCGCACGGAACGGGCTTGTTCCGCCGCGGCGAAACGCAGGTGATGAACGTGACGACCCTGGCCATGCCGCGCATGAACCAGATGATCGACTCGATCACCCCGCAGACCGAGAAGCGCTACATGCACGACTACAACATGCCGCCGTGGGCCAACGGTGAAACCGGCCGCGTCGGTTCGCCGAAGCGTCGCGAAATCGGCCACGGAGCGCTCGCCGAGCGCGCCGTGTTCCCGGTGGTGCCGAATCAGACCGACTTCGCCTACACGCTGCGCCTCGTCAGCGAAGTGATGTCGTCGAACGGTTCGACGTCGATGGCCTCGGTCTGTGCCTCGAGCCTCTCGCTCATGGACGCGGGTGTGCCGATCGTGGCGCCGGTTGCCGGCATCGCGATGGGTCTCATCTACGAGGGCGGCACGTACACCGCGCTCACCGACATCCTCGGAGCCGAGGACGCCTTCGGTGACATGGACTTCAAGGTCGCCGGCACCGCCGACGCGATCACGGCCCTCCAGCTCGACACGAAGATCGACGGCATCCCGAGCGACGTTCTCGCCAAGGCGCTGCAGCAGGCCAAGGAAGCCCGCTTGTCGATCCTCGACGTCATGAACAAAGCCATTGCCGCACCGCGCTCGACGGTCGCCGAGAGCGCACCGAAGATCGTGTCGTTCACGATTCCGCTTGACAAGGTCGGTGAAGTCATCGGCCCGAAGGGCAAGGTCATCAACACGATCCAGCAGGAGACCGGCGCGGACATCGCCGTCGACGACGACGGAGCGGTGGGCATCGTCACCATCGGTTCGCCCGATTCGGCGAAGGTCGAGGACGCCAAGTCGCGCATCCTCAACATCGTCGATCCGCCGACCGCGGAACTTGGTGCCACGTACACCGGTCGTGTCGTGAACATCGCCCAGTTCGGCGCGTTCGTCAACATCCTCCCGGGTCGCGACGGACTCATCCACATCTCGAAGCTCGGCAACGGTCAGCGCGTCGCGCGGGTCGAAGACGTGCTCAACCTCGGCGACGAGGTGACGGTGCGCGTCGACGACATCGACGACCGCGGCAAGGTGAGCCTCACGCTCATCGGTCCCGACGGCCAGCCCGTCACCGGCAGCGGTGGCGATCGTGGCCCGCGTGAAGACCGCGGCCCGCGCGACGACCGCGGCCCGCGAGACGACCGTGGTGGCCGTGACCGTGGTGGTCGCGACCGTGACCGTGGTGGACGTGGCGATCGTGGTGGTCGCGACCGTGGCGGACGTGGCGACCGTGATCGCGGTCCGCGTGGCGACGGTGGTCGCGATCGCAACGACCGTGACCGCAACGACCGTGGTGGTCGCAGCGAGCGCGGCGACCGTGATCGCACTCCGCGCAGCGACCGTCCCGCCCCGGCGGGCGATGCCGTTGCGGTTAGTTTCGAAGACGAATTCGATCGCGACTTCAACAGCTGACATCGGTGACCCGGCGGTGACTGTCACCGTCGGCCACCGCGGGAGGAATCAATGACTCGAGTGGCCGTCATCGGGGCAGCGGGTCGGATGGGAACTGCGGCGTGTGCCGCGGTGCACGCCGACCCCGATCTCGAGCTCGTCGCCGCAGTCGACAGCGGCGCCCAACCGGGTGCGACGACTGCGCAGGGATTGGCGATTGCGCGCGAACTGCGCGCGATCGCCGATTCGCACGCCGAGGTGGCGGTGGACTTCACCGTTGCCGCGGCGGCACGGGTGAACCTTCCGTGGCTCGCATTGCACGGCGTTCACGCCGTCGTCGGCACCACCGGCTTTGCCATCGACGACATCGACAAGTTCCGCGCGGAGTTCACGCGCAGCAACTGTCTCATCGCGCCGAACTTCGCCATCGGCGCGGTGCTCATGATGCGGTTCGCCGAGATGGCGGCACCGTTCTTCGACACCGCCGAGATCATCGAGATCCACCACGACGCCAAGGCGGATTCACCGTCGGGGACCGCCGTTGCCACCGCGCAGCGGATGGCGGCGTCGAGCGCCGGGTGGGCGGCCGATCCGACGAAGCACGAAGCCATTCACGGTGCGCGCGGGGCGAAGGGCCCTGGTGACATTCGCATCCACGCCGTACGCATGCGCGGCGCGGTCGCGAACCAGGAAGTGATCCTCGGAACGACCGGTCAGACGTTGACGATCCGCCACGACACGGTGGATCGTGACAGTTTCATGCCCGGCGTCGTTCTTGCGTGCAAGCGCATCGCGAAGTTCCCCGGGCTGACGATCGGACTCGACTCACTCATCCTGTGAGAGGACTTCGGACGCGCGCTGTACGAGCAGGTCGCGTTCGGCGTCGGTGAGCGGGCGCGTCGTGCGCACGTTCAACTCGACCCGGTCCCCGTCGCCACCGGCTGCCTCGATTTCGTCGATGAAGAGAACCGTGGTGAGACCCTTGCTGCCGGCGAGGTCGCGCACCGCCGACGACACCTTCTTCGCATCGCCGGACGACGCGGTGAACTGAATCGACTGCCGGATCGGCTCCTGGCTGAGGTTGCGAATGACGTCGAGTTTCGAATGCGGCACGTGGAAGGTGCTGCGCGCGTCGCGCAGACGGGTCGTGACGACACCGACGTGCTCGACTGTGGCACGCACCGGTTCGTTCCAGCCGATGCTCGCCTCGACGTCGTCGCCGACGCCGAAGCGATCCTCGAGGAGGATCGCCAGGCCCGTGAGGTAGTCGTTGACGCGATGCTGACCGCCGATGGCGATGGCGGCGCCGAGGAAGCCGGCGCTCGAGAGGAAGAACGCGGCGTCGAGATCGAGCACGTTGAAGATCGCGATGATCGCAACGATCCACAGGATGAAACTGCTCAGTTGGTGCAGCATGCCGGTGGCCGCTTCGATGCGCTGGCGACGACGGTTCTCGCCGCCTTCGACGGTTTCGGCACCGACACGGCGCAGCGTGTTCTTCCACCAGCGACGACTGCGCCCCGCCTTGCTGTCGGCCACCTTGCGAACGATGGTGCGCAGGGTGAAGTAGTTGATGCGAGTGAGCAGGTAGCAGCCGACGACGATGAGCAGGGCGATGACGGGGCGTGTGAGGAACCGTTGAATTCCCGTCACCACTTCCTCCTCGGCGGCGAGGATCGGTGCGATCGAGTGCACGTGCGAAAGTGAGGTCAACATCGTGCCTTTCAGTGTGGCGCAGCCGAGGCATCAACGTGCGAACTTCGCGCGCGATGTACGCTGAATACGTGCAACTGCGCGGTTTTCTTGCCGGAATTGCCGTCGTGACGTTGGTCGCGTGCGGCGACGTGACGGTGAGCGCGCCGTCCACCACCCTCGACGGTGCGACGACCGAGGCGGACGACACCGCCGACGATCAGGTTCCGAGCGACGACGCGGCCACCGACACGACGACCACGACAACGACGACGACCACGACCCTGCCACCCACGACGACGACCACCGTGCTCGACGTCGACTGCATCAAGACGACGACGTGTCAGTTCGCCAACCTCGTTGGTGCCGACTTTTCGCGTCTGCAGGTCGACTTCACCGACTTCTCGGCGGCGTCGCTCGCCGGCGCCCTGTTCAGCGGCGCGAACCTCACCAGTTCGGTGTTCATCCGTGCCGACCTCACCGGCGCCGACTTCGCCGGGTCCACGCTGAAGAACGTCGATCTCACCGCCGCCAACGTGACGGGCGCCAACTTCGAAGGTGCGAATCTCGAAGGGGCGGTCGTGTGCGACGTCGATCTCGAGGTTGCGTTGAACCTCACGCCCGCTCAGCTGCAGAAGGCGAAGAAGTTCAAGACCCGCGGCAACGTCTACTGCCCGTAGTCATCCCGTTCGTCGTAGCGGGCCGTCAGGTGCGGCCCGTGACTTCGTTGGTTCGACCGATCAGCGCAGCGCGGCGAGAGCGGCGTCGTAATTCGGCTCTTGCGCAATTTCGCTGACGAGCTCGGTGTGGGTGACCACGCCCTTTTCGTCGACGACGACGACGGCTCGCGCGAGGAGCCCCTTCAGCGCACCGTCGAGGATCTTCACGCCGAACGAGTTGCCGAAGTCGGAGCGGAAGCAGGACCCGTTCTGCACGTTGGTGATGCCCTCGGCGCCGCAGAAGCGCTTCTGGGCGAACGGCAAATCCTCCGACACGTTCATAACGACGGTGTTGTCCATCGCCGCGGCGAGCTCGTTGAAGCGGCGCACGCTCTTGGCGCACGTGCCGGTGTCGATCGAGGGGAAGATGTTCAGCACGAGTCGCTTGCCGAGGAAGTCCGTGTTCGTCGCTTCAGAGAGGTCTTCCTTCACGAGGGTGAACGAGGGGAGGGGCTGCTTCACTGCGGGAAGCGAGCCGTTGGTGTTGACGGGGTTGCCGCCGAGGGTCACTGTTGCCATGCCCGCAGTCTGGCAGACCCGGGTGCGAGGCGGAAAACGGTGCGCCGGAAATTTCTTTTGGATGTCCCCTACGTAGTAGGGGACATCCAACTCGCAGGCGTCGTTGCAACTGCGTACACCGTTGCCCCACAGTGCTGCGCCATGATCAACCACCACTGGCAATGTCCCGACTGTCAACGAGTCGTCACCGTTCACGTTCGGGTGACGGTTCCACCGATCTGTTCGAATCCCGAAAGGCACTCGCGGCGTCGGGTGGAGATGAAGCGGGTGAAGCGCCCCGTCACGTCCGGCGACGGAACTGACCCTGCAGCGTGCTGAGCACGAACAATCCGATGACCACCCACCACTGGTACCGGTCAACGAAGTCGAGGAAGCTGCGGATTTGGTCTTCGAAGATACGTCCGAACACCCACAGCACCCACAACTTGATGGCGATGCCGATGCTCACCCACACGATGAACCGGCGCGGCGGCATACCCCGGTGACCGACGAGCAGACACACCACGTTGCTGCCGGGGAAGATGACGACGGCAAGCCGTCCCATGCGGTCGACGGCGCGTTCCATCCACACGTAGATGCGCGGTGGTTCGCCCACTTGCGACTCGAGCCAGCCCACAGCTTTCTTGCCGTACCAGCGGCCGCACCAATACAGAGCGAGCGCGGCGGCGAGGACGCGAACGAAACCGATGACGGCATACGACACGACTCCGATGTACGGAACCGCAGCGAACAAGTTGCGGTTGCGCGACGAGAGCGCAAGCACCCACGCGGGGTGTTCGTCGATGAGTGCAGGACCGACGTTGGAGCCGATCGTGCCGATGACGAACAGCAGCGACGTGATCGTGAGCAGCGTGGGGCCGTGTCCGCGACGCGGTGTCGCGGCTTCGTGCGAGTCGGACGAACTCACGTCACTGTCCGTCGATTTCGGGAGCCTTCAGTTCGCGCGTCGTCACTTCGACGGTGGACGGCGGTTCAATCTCGGTGGTGGCGATGCCGAGTTCCTTCAACTTGCGCAACGACACGAGCATGCGCGAGTCGATGGAACCGACCATGTCGTTGTACGCATTGATCGCCTGGTTGAGTCCCTTGCCCGTGGAGGCGACCGATTTGAGGACGATGCCGACTCGCTCGTACAACTCGAGTGCGGTGTCGGCAATTTTCTGGGCGTTGTCGGCGATTTGGTACGCCTGCCAGCCCTTTGCCACGGCGAGCAGCAGTGCAAGCAGGTTCACCGGCGAGGCGATGAGCACGCGGTTGCGCATGGCCTCTTCGAGCAGGGTGGGGTCGCTGCGCAGCGCGTCGGCGAGAAACGACTCGCCGGGAATGAACATGATGACGTACTCGGGTGCACGGCTGAACTGTTTCCAGTACGCCTTGTCGCTGAGCGTTTTGGCGTGCCCCTTGACGAGCGATGCGTGCTCGGCGAGAAACTGACGCTGGAGGTTGGCGTCGGTGGTCTCTTGCGCCTTGAGGTACGCAGACAACGGCGCCTTGGCATCGATGATGACCGTGCCCTCGTTGGGCAGGCGCACGATGGCGTCGGGACGCTGTCGGGAGTCGCCGCCGGTCACCGTCGTCTGTTCGGTGTAGTCGCAATACGGAGCCATGCCCGCAAGCTCGATGACGTTGCGCAGCTGCTGCTCACCCCATGCGCCACGGGCGCTCGTCGACTTCAGCGCCGCCTGCAGCGCATTGGTGGTGGTGGCGAGTGCGTCGAGACGTTCGCCGAGGGCGGTGGTGTAGCCGGCCGCGTTCGTGTAGCTGTTCTGCAGGTTGCCGACGGCGGCACGCAGCTCGCTCATCTGCGACGCCACCGGCTCGAGCAACGATTTCGTTTCGGTGGTGAGCGATTGCGTACGTGCTTGGTACGTGCGGTCGATCTGGGCATTGAGCGACTGCATGACGGCTTCGGTGGCGGTGCGCACCTGGGCGTCGACGCTGTCGCGCACGACGTCGCGCACCGCGCCGGTGATCACCGCAGTGTCGATAGTGAGGTTGGGTGCGGGTGCGGCCACCGGCTCGCGACGCTGCGAGAGCAGCACGCCGACGACCACGGCAAGACCGACGATGACGACGAGACCGGCGACGATGACAATGACGTTGACGTCCATGTCACGATGCTCGCAGATCGGTGTGTCGCGGTACGGCACGACCGCCTCGATCGGGCGGTTGCGGGAACCGATGCGTCACAGAACGCGTCGCAGGAACTGTCGCGTGCGTTCGTCGACGGGTTGCGTAAAGACCTGCTCGGGTGGGCCCATTTCGGCCACACGACCGGCATGGAGGAAGCACACCCGGTCGGAGATGCCGCGGGCAAAGGCCATCTCGTGCGTGGCGATGAGCATGGTGATGCCGCTGCCCTTGAGTTCGCGCACGATGTCGAGCACCTCGCCGACGAGCTCGGGGTCGAGGGCGCTCGTGATCTCGTCGAGCAACAGCACTTCGGGGTTCATGGCGAGGGCGCGAACGATCGCCACGCGCTGCTGCTGACCACCCGACAACTGGTCGGGGTACACGTCGATCTTGTCGATGAGCCCGAAGCGCCGCAGCAGGTTCTCGGTGATTGCATTCGCCTCGTCGCGCGGCGTGTCGAGCACCTTGGTGAGCGCGAGGTTGACGTTGCGTCGCACGCTCATGTGCGGAAACAAGTTGAAGCTCTGGAACACGATCCCGATGCGGCGACGTACCGGGTTGGGGTCGCGGCCGATCTCGGTGATCTCGTCACCGTCGAGAAGGATGCGCCCGTCGTCGATGGGTTCGAGCAGGTTGACGCAGCGCAGCAGTGTGGTCTTGCCGCTGCCGCTCGCGCCGATGAACGTGACGATCTCGCCGCTGCGGATGTCGAGCGACACCCGATCGAGAACGGTGTTGCCGCCGAACGACTTGGCGACCGAGTCGAGCACGAGCTTCATCGGATCCTCGTTCCCGACGTGCGACGGCGTTCGCGGGTGACGAGCCAGTCGGTGAGTCGCGTGAGGGGAATGGTGACGGAGAGGAAGATGAGTGCGGCGACGACGTACGGCGTGAAGTTGGCAAACTTCGACTTGTCGATGCCGGCCTGACGCAGAATTTCGATCGGTCCGATGAGGCTGACGAGGGCGACGTCCTTCTGCAAACTCACGAGGTCGTTGAGCAGGGGCGGCACGACACGCCGAATGGCCTGGGGCAAGATGACGAAGCGCATGGTCTGTGCGCTCGACAAGCCGAGCGAACGGGCAGCGGCACGCTGGCTTTCGTGCACACTGTCGATGCCCGCGCGGAACACCTCGGCGACGTAACCCGAGTACGTCATGGCGAGGGCGACGGATCCCCACAGAAGCGGACTGTTGTACGGGCGCTCAAGCCCGAGGCCGGGCACGCCGAAGCCGACGAGATAGATCCACAAGATGACGGGCACGCCGCGCATGACGTCGGTGTACGCGGCGGCAAAGGCGCGCACGGGAAACAAGGCAGGTGCGCGGGTGTTGCGGGCAATGGCGATGAGCAACGCCGTGAGGAATATCGCCGGGGTGGTCCACAGGAAGATGCGCACGTCGAGCCAGAAGGCATCGACGAGTCGCGGCACCGAGTCGGCGGCGAGCTCGAAGTCGAAGAAGCTCTTTTTCACGCGATCCCAGCGCGGCATGCGCGGGACGAGAAGCACAACGGCCGCCAGCACCACGAGGGTGCTGGCGGCCGCGATGAGAGCGCTGCGTCGTCGCTGGCGCCGTTCGTGACGGCGACGCAGCGACGAAGCGCCGGTCGGTCGGGACTGCGACTCGCTCACGCGGGAGGCAGCTCGACGTCGACCGGATTACTCGAGTGAGATGACGGGAGCTTCGACGTACTCGCTCAGCCACTCGGCGACGATGGCATCCAATGTGCCGTCATCGCGCAAGGTGGCGAGTGCGGCATTGACGCACTCGACGAGCGGGCTGTCGAGGTCGAGGAGCAGACCGAAGTTGTCGGCAGCCACGGCGTCGGTGGCCGGGAACTGACCGATGACCTTCGTGCCTTCAATCTCCACGGCGCTCACGTAGAACGCCGTCGGCAGGTCGAGCACGATGGCGTCGATCTGCTTGGCCTCGAGGGCGGCCTTCGCGCCGGCGTTGTCGTCGTAGACGAACGGCTCGGTGCTCGGCTGGATGACGCTCGTGATGAACTCGAGGCTGGTCGTGCCGGCCTGCGCACCGAACTTCAGATCCTTCAACTCGGCGAGGGTCGTTGCCGTGGCAACGGGTGAGTCGGCAAAGCCGACGACGGCCTGGTTGGTCGTGTAGTACGGATCACTGAACGACACGGTTTCCTTGCGCTCGTCGGTGATCGTGTACTGCTGCAGGTTGAAGTCGAAGTTCTTCGCGCCGGGCTGGATGGCCTCGTCGAAGCCGGTGCGGACCCACGTGACGCTCTCGTCGGAGAAGCCCATGGCGTTGGCAACGGCGTATGCGACCGCAGCTTCGAAGCCCTGCTTGCTCTCGGGGGCGTCATCGACGACCCACGGGAAGTAGGCGGGGTTGCCGGTGGCGATCGTCAGCACGCCCTCTTCGAGGGTCTTGCCGGCGGTGCATTCGTTGCCGGTTCCGAGCGCCGCTTCTTCGGCGACGGTGTCTTCGGCGACGGTGTCTTCGGTGGTGTCGCTACCGCCGCACGCGGCGAGTGCCATGAGGGCAACTGCCGCGAGGGCTGCGACGCCGCGACGTGACGTACGTGTCATGTGGGTGTCCTTGTGTGGGGAAGTGGTCGGATAATCGCCTCGCAGCCACCCGAGGGACGGCGTCGAGGACGATGCATCAGGGTAGTCATCATCCGTCACATTGCCTCGTTCGTGCGCCCTGACTTGTCGTACGCTTCCACGCGATGTCGTCGTGGCGTGTGGTCGTCGTCGGAGTACTCGCCGGATTGCTGGCAGGCATCTTCGGTGTCGGTGGCGGCATCCTCATCGTGCCCGGCCTCATGTGGGTGCTGGCGATGGAGCAGCGCCGGGCCCACGGCACCTCGCTGGCGGCAGTTCTGCCCATTTCCATTGCGGGACTCATCCCTTATCTCGTTGCCGGCAACGTGCAATGGGTGAAGGCGGCGGCTCTCGTTGCCGGCTCGCTCATCGGGGCGATTTACGGGGTGAAGGTGCTCACCGTCATTGACAAGC
>JBIIDI010000055.1:0-10644 GCA_044238425.1 Ilumatobacteraceae bacterium | reverse complement strand
GGTCTGCTCACGCAGGTGCCGCGACTCGGCTGGATCCTCGGTCTGTGCGCCATGGCTTCGCTCGGACTGCCCGGCCTGGCCGGCTTCTGGGGTGAATTCCCGGCGATCCTGTCGGCGTACCAGCCGGCTGCGGGCCTCAACGTCGCACTGTTCCGCACGTACATGGTCATCGCCGCACTCGGCACGGTGTTTGCCGCGGCGTACTTGTTGTGGCTCTACCAGCGCACCGCGTTCGGCACGGCACGCTCCGGTCACGGCGCCGGACACGGCACGGGACACGGCTCCGGTCACGATGACGAGGAGATCCACGACGTGAACACCTACGAGTGGCTCGCGTGGATGCCGCTCATTGTCGCGATCATCCTCTTCGGCGTCGTGCCGAACTTGTTGTTCAGCGTCATTGATCCCGCAGTCGAGGGCGCGTTGCGCGCCTTCGGGGGCTGACATCCCGATGTCCGTCCTGCTCGCCGCCGCGTGGTCCGCACCGCGCATCGACTATCACGCTCTCGCGCCCGAAATCATCCTTGCGGCGGGCATCTGCATCGTTCTCATTGCCGACCTTTTCCTCGCCGAGCGCAACAAGTGGTTGCTGTCGGTACTCGCAGGAACGACGCTGCTTGCAGCAGTCGTGCCGGTGCTCACGCTGGGTCTGCACGAAGCGGCGTCGCGATCGCTCTTCGACGGCCGCTACGTGGTCGACGAGTTCAGCCTCGTCCTCAAGGGGCTGTTCCTCCTCGCCGGTTACGTCGTCATCTTGCTGTCGACGTCCGAGCTCGAGGAGGGCGACTACTGGCGAGGCGAGTACTGGTTCCTCATGCTCACGAGCATCCTCGGCATGGTGATGATGTCGTCGGCACGCGATCTCGTCGGAATCTTCGTGGCGCTCGAGTTCCTCTCGATCCCCGCGTACATGCTCGCGGCGTGGCGCAAGCGCGACCCGCGCAGCAACGAAGCGGGAGTGAAGTACTTCCTGCTCGGAGTCTTCGCCTCCGCCGTCATGTTGTACGGCATGTCGCTTCTCTACGGGGTCGCCAACAGCACGTTGCTCACCGACATTGCGAAGGTCGCATCGGAGTCCGACGCAATCTTCGTGCTCGCCGTCATCTTCGTCATCGTCGGTTTCGCCTTCAAGG
The DNA here is from genome assembly GCA_044238425.1 of Ilumatobacteraceae bacterium. Classification (GTDB taxonomy): domain Bacteria; phylum Actinomycetota; class Acidimicrobiia; order Acidimicrobiales; family Ilumatobacteraceae; genus F1-60-MAGs027. Next base: position 9,511 of record JBIIDI010000055.1, on the reverse strand, counting down.
TGTCGGCGGTGCCGTTCCACACGTGGGCGCCGGACACCTACCAGGGAGCACCGGCACCGGTCACGGCGTTCCTCAGCGTGGCAAGCAAGGCGGCCGGGTTCGTCGCTCTCGTCGTGCTCCTGCTCACGGCATTCCCGCGATCCGCCGACGTCTGGCAGCCCCTCGTCTGGGTGCTTGCCGCCGCGTCGATGACCGTTGGCAACGTCCTCGCGCTGCGTCAGACGAACGTCGTGCGCATGATCGCCTACTCGTCGATCAGCCAGGGCGGCTTCGTGCTCATGCCGCTGGCGGTGGCCGGTGGTGCGGCGGGTGAGAGCGCGCTGCGTGCCGTCGTCGTGTATCTCATCGTCTACGCAGCGACGAATCTCGGTGTGTTCGGCGTCATCATCGCCCTCGGCCGCAAGGATTCGAGTGGCGACGTCGCAAGCTTCGGCGGTCTGTTTGCGTACGCGCCGGCGCTCGGCGTCACCATGACGATCTTCCTCGCCTCGCTCGCCGGAATCCCGCCGCTCGGCGGCTGGATCGCCAAGTTCGCGGCGTTCCAGGCGCTGCTCAGCGACGGTGGCACCTGGGCGTACGTGCTTGCGGCGATCGGTGCGGTGAACTCGGTCATCGCCTTCGGCTACTACGGCAACGTCATGCGCGAAATCTGGATGCGCCCGGCCCGATTCGGCGACACGTCCGCGGTGCGAACGCCGTCGTCGATCGGTGTCGCGTTGGCGATCACCAGCGTCGTCACCGTAGTTCTCGGCGTTCTGCCCACGACGGTGTTGCGCTTCGCCGATCTCGCAGACATCGCCGGTGCCTTCGGCGGCTGACGAACTGCGTCGCGCCATTGCCGGCGCGGGTGGGCAACTTCGCTTCGATCGTTTTCTCGACGTCGCGCTGTACGGGGAGTCCGGTTTTTACCAAGTTGCCGGGGCGGCGGGACGTCGCGGCGACTTCCTCACGTCGCCGGAAGTCGGTCCGCTGTTCGGTGTCGTCATGGCGCAAGCGCTCAATGCGTGGTGGAGCGAGCTCGGTTGCCCCGATCCGTTCCGGGTCATCGAAGTGGGGGCAGGACCGGGGACGCTCGCTCGTGCGGTACTTGCCAGCGGAGCAGACGTCGTGCGCGCCGTGCAGTGGGTCGCCGTCGAAAAGTCGCAGAGACAGCGAGCGCTTCATTCGCACGACGTCGAGTCGCGGGCGGACCTTCCGGACGGTACGGCGCACGTCGTCATCGGCAACGAGGTACTCGACAACGTTCCCTTCCGCCTGCTCGTCAACGACGGGGGATGGAAGGAGTCCCACGTGGCAATCGCAGGGGAGCGATTCGTCGAGGTGCTCCGACCCGTTGCCGACAACCCGGATCTTCCCGGTGACGCCGTGCACGGTGCGCGAATTCCGATCCAGGATGCGGCAATCGATATGTTGAAGGAGTGCCGCAGTCTCGTCCCTCGTGGACACATGCTGTTCATCGATTACTGCACGCCGACAACCGACGAGCTGGCGCGAATGCCGTGGCGGGAGTGGTTGCGTACGTACCGACGTCACGGTCGGGGTGCGCACTACCTCGTCGATTCGGGCGAACAGGACGTCACGACACAAGTTGCCCTTGACCAACTGCTCCTCGCCGTTCCCGGCGCCGAGGTGGTGACGCAGGAGGTCTTCCTGCGTCGCTGGGGCATCGACGAACTCGTCCAAGAAGGGCGACGGGCGTGGGAGGAATCGGTACGACAGCCCACCGTCGCGGCTCTGCGCATGCGCAGCAGGGTTCGCGAGGCCGAGGCTCTTCTCGATCCGCAGGGACTCGGTGCATTCACCGTGATGCATTGGGCCTTCGACGGTCGTGCGTAGTGTCGCGGGCGTGGTGATCGAGGCGCCGACCCGACCGGTTTCGCGTCGCGAGACTCTTCTCGTCGCCGTCTTCGCAGCGCTGTTCGGCGCGTGGTTCGTCGGCTGGCGCAACGTACTGCCCGGGTCGATGTCGTGGCTGGACATCGGCGACGTCGGTGCCTCGCAGGCGGCGTGGGAGTACTTCCGTGCCGCGCCGGTGATCCAGTGGCCGATCACCGCATTGCCGAACTACGGACTCGAGTGGGGTTCGATCTTCCAGGGCATGGCCGGGAACGTCCTCGTCGCCCTGCCGTTGAAGCTGATCTCGCCGCTTCTTCCCGATGAGTTCCAGTACCTCGGGCTGTGGGTCGTGGCCTGCTTCGTCGCGCAGGCGGTCATCCTGCAGCGTCTTTTTGCCGCGACGGGACTCGCGCGAACGGAGCGGCTACTCGGCACGCTCGTCGTCACGCTGAGTCCGATACTCCTCTTCAGGATCGGTGTCCTCATGCACCTCGACTTGGGTGGGCAGTGGTTGATCGCGCTGAGCCTGCTGCTGTACCGCAGTGCGCCGGCGCGTTCTCGGAGTTGGTGGGTGTTCTTCCTCGTTGCGGCGGCCGTGAACGTCTATCTCTTTGCGATGACGTTCGCCGTATGGTGCGCGGCGTGTTGGCGCGACGAGGTACAGCCACCGACGCGCAGCGCGGGCCGTGCCGTCACCGGTTTCGGCCTCGGTATCGCCGCCGCGCTCGGTTCCCTGTGGGTGCTCGGATTCTTCGCATTCCGGGATTCGGCCACCGGGTACGGATTCTTCCGCGTCAATGCGGCGGCGTTCGTCAACCCCGGGTACTCGCCGACGGAGTCGTTCTCCGGATTGCTCGACCGCTTCGGGTCGTTGCGTGCGCGACAGTTTGCCACCGAAGAGGGGGAGGGATTTGCGTACGTCGGTCTCGCGCCCCTCGTCGCACTTCCCGCTCTCATCGTCGCCCTCGTCGCGGGACGAATGCGCTGGTTGCGTCGCAACGCCGCTCTTGCCCTCGTGACGGTAGTGCTGTTTGCAATCGCCGTGTCGAACCGTGTCGTCGTCGTCCGGCGCGAATTCACCTACTGGTGGCCCGACGTCCTCCTCGATGCGCGTCAAGTGTTCCGTTCGTCGGGTCGGTTCGCATGGTTGCTCGCCTACGTTCTCGCCATCGCCGGCTGGATCGCGCTGTCGCGGTACTCGCGCCGTCTGGGTCGTCTCGCCTCCGTCGCACTCGTCGCGGTTGCCGTCGTTCACGTCGTCGACATCGTTCCCGGCGTTCGCACGACCCACGAGACTCTCTCGGCGGCGAAGCCCGACCGGTCCACCTTTGACAGCGACACCTGGATTGACGTCATTCGTGACCGACCCGCGATGAGCATCGTTCCGACCTTCGACATTCAGGCGGATGGTCACGGGCCCGCTGCGTCGTATTGGATCGACTCGGGTCGCTGGTACGACATCATCAGGTTCGGTGCCCGCCACGACTTGGGCCTCAACTTCGCCTACGTCGGACGACCGGTCGTCGACGAGGTGCGTCGGGCCAACGAACTCAACGCGCAAACGGTCCTCGTCGGCCGGCCCCGCCCCGGCACCGTGTACCTCTTCGCCGACGAATCGGAGTGGAATGCAGCCCGAGCGAAGCTTGCGGACGCACAGTACGCATTCGTGTTAGATGAATACTTCGTCATCGTCGGTCCACCGGCGAGTGTGGAATGAGGCGAACACCATGACGGACGCGATCGAATCCTTCGGCGACGAACGGCGTCGCTTTGCGCCACCGACCGATTTCGTTGCCCGGGCCCGCATCACCGACCCGAACGTGTACGAGACGGCATCTGCGGATGCAGAGACGTATTGGGCCGCGCGGGCTCGCGAGCTCGTGTCGTGGTCATCGTCGTGGAACGCGGTGTGCGAGTGGGATCTGCCCCGTGCGCAGTGGTTCATCGGCGGATCTTTGAACGCCTCGTACAACTGTTTGGACCGCCACATCGAGAGCGGACTCGGCTCGCGCGTGGCAATTCATTGGGAAGGTGAACCCGGTGACCGTCGCACGATCACCTACGCCGAACTGCTCGACGACACGAAGCGCTGCGCAAACGTGCTCACGAGCCTCGGCGTTCGGGCCGGCGACCGGGTGAACATCTACCTGCCGCTCGTTCCCGAGGCGGTGGTGGCGATGCTCGCATGCGCGCGCATCGGTGCCGCGCACAGCGTCGTGTTCGGCGGATTCTCCGCCCAGGCGTTGGCCGACCGCATCAACGACGCCGGGGCGAAGGTGCTCATCACCGCGGACGGCGGTTGGCGCAGGGGAGAGGTGTCGGCGCTGAAGCCGAATGCCGATGTCGCACTCGCGTCAACCCCGTCGATCGAGCACGTTCTCGTGGTGCGCCGCTGCGGGAACGACGTCGACATGAGGGCGAACCGCGACGTGTGGTGGCACGAAGCGATGGCCGCGGCGGGTGCAGAGTGTCCCGCGCCACCTTTCGACTCCGAGCACCTCCTGTTTCTCCTGTACACGTCGGGTACGACGGGTCGGCCGAAGGGCATCATGCACACCACGGGCGGCTACCTCACGCACGTTGCGAGCACGTTCCGCGACGTCTTCGACCATCGTCCGGGTGAGGACGTCTACTGGTGCACCGCCGACGTCGGCTGGATCACCGGTCACAGTTACGTCGTGTACGGCCCGTTGCTCAATGCCGCAACCCAGGTGATGTACGAAGGCGTGCCGAACTACCCGGACAATGCACGCTGGTGGTCGATCGTCGAGCGCTACCGCGTCACCGTGTTGTACACCGCACCCACCGCCATCCGCACCTTCATGAAGTGGGGCGAGGACGGTCCCTCTCGCCACGACCTATCGTCCTTGCGCCTGCTCGGCAGCGTCGGTGAGCCGATCAATCCGGAAGCGTGGATGTGGTACCGGCGTGTCATCGGTGCCGATCGCTGTCCGATCGTCGACACGTGGTGGCAAACCGAAACCGGTGGAATCATGATCTCGCCACTGCCCGGATTGACGCTGACGAAACCCGGTTCCGCGACACGAGCACTGCCCGGGGTGCGGGCAGAAGTGGTCAACGATGCCGGCGCGGTCGTCGAGCACGGCGGTGGCTACCTCACAATTGCCCCGCCGTGGCCGGGAATGTTGCGCGGAATCTGGGGGGACGAGGCGCGTTATCGCGAGACGTACTGGTCGCGCTTCCCCGGTCGGTACTTTGCGGGTGACGGTGCGCGCACCGACGACGACGGAGACCTGTGGCTGCTCGGTCGAGTCGACGACGTCATGAACGTGTCGGGGCACCGCATCTCGACGACAGAAGTCGAGTCATCGATCGTCTCGCACCCCGGAGTCGCCGAAGCTGCGGTCGTCGGGGTGGCCGATGCGACGACCGGTCAGGCGATCATCGCGTACGTGACACCACGGGCGGGCGAATCGTTGCGCGAGTCCGACGTGCGCGACCATGTCGCACGCGACATCGGCCCGATCGCAAAACCCAAGACCGTGTACTTCACTCCCGAGTTGCCGAAGACGCGCAGCGGAAAGATCATGCGTCGGTTGCTGCGTGACGTGGCCGAAGGGCGCAACCTCGGTGACACGACGACCCTTGCCGATGCGACGGTGATGGACGAGTTGCGCCGCCGCGCAACGGTCCACGACGGCGACTAGTCGCGGAAGTTTTCGAACTGGAGAGGAAGGCCGAAGTCGTTCGCCTTCAGTGCCGCGATCGCCGTTTGGAGGTCGTCGCGTTTCTTGCCGCTCACCCGGATGGTTGCGCCCTGAGTCTGTGACGAAACGCCCTTCGGGGCCTTCTCCTTGATGAATTTGTTGATCTCGCGTGCCTTGTCGGCGCCGATTCCCACGTTCACCGTGACGACCTGACGCACCGATTCCCCGGTCGCCTGCTCGATCTTGCCCCATTCGATGCCGCGCAGCGACACGCCCCGCTTCACGAGGCGTTCCTCGAGCAGCGTGCGCAACGCCCGCAGGCGGTCCTCGCTCGACGTGCGCAGGGTGAGCACCAGTTCGTTGTGTTCGATGGACGAGTTCGTGTCCTTGAAGTCGTAGCGCGTGGCAAGCTCTCGCTGGGCCTGATCGATTGCATTGCGCAATTCCTGACGGTCCACTTCCGACACGACATCGAACGTTGGCATGCGGAAAGGTTAGCGATGCCGCTAGAGTTCCTCCCTCGGGGTCGGTACCCAAGCGGCCAAAGGGAGCAGACTGTAAATCTGCCGGCATCTGCCTACGAAGGTTCGAATCCTTCCCGGCCCACTCTCAAGCACATCTCCAAAGCGTCGGCACCGAGCCAAGTACGGTTGAGCGCTGATGATCGTCGACTCCCGGGGGCTCGCGGAACTCGCCCGCAAGGTCGTCATGGTCGACGGGAGTTTCGATCCGCTTCACGACGGCCACATCGCCTACTTCGAAGCGGCGGCGGCACTGGGAATGCCCGTGTTGTGCAACATCGCCCCCGATTCATGGACGCAGAGCAAGCACCGCATTCTCCTGCCGCAGGCGGTGCGCGCCGTCGTCATCGATGCGATCCGGTACGTGAGTTACGTGCACGCCTCCGAGCTCACGACCAACGAGGTTCTGCGTCTGTTGAAGCCGAGGATGTACGTGAAGGGGAACGACTGGCTGGCGCGCGGAGGGATACCCGCAACCGAACGGGCCACGTGCTCCGACAACGGCGTCGAAGTCGTGTACGTCGACACGGTGCGCAACTCGTCGTCGAAGATCTTGCGAGACTGGACCGCAACCGATGATTGACTCCGTCGTTTCATTCCACGTGAATCCGTACACGTGCGGAGTCGCACGCTTCAACAAATCGCTCGCCGAGGAGCTCGGCGTGCCGCTCGTCGAACTGTCGGCATACGTCGCATCACCGACGGCGAATGCGCTGCTGTCCATCAAGCTCGTCGAGATCGAGCCGGCTGTGCTTGCCGATCTGGCACGTGTCGTCGGCAAGATCCCGACGTTCGACATGTTCTGGCACGATCTCGACGAGTCGCCGCTGGAGCTTGAGTTGCTCACGCGTGCCCGACGCAATTTCACGGGGAACTCGGAGATGGCCCGAGTCCTTGCTTCGCGATCAATCTCTGCGACACCACTATTCGCACCGGGTGTCCCCGTGGTTCCCGACGACGCCGACGTCGATCTCACGCTCCTCACGTTCGGCATGGCGCACAAGGTCCGTGCCGAGCGGTACCGCCAACTCGGGGTCCTCCTCGCCCGCGACTCGCGCACCGCACGACTCGAGATTTCGACCGCACTCCACGAAGGCACGACGTTCAGTGAGGAGTTCTTCTCCGTGAACTCGGATATCTCACGAGTTTTCGAGGGTCGCGTGTCCTTCCTCGGGTTCCTCGCTGATGACGAGGTGTCTCGGCGCCTCCGCCGCGCCCACGCGATGGTTGCGTTCTTTCCGCGGGGAGCCCGAGAAAACAACACCTCGATTCTCGCGGCACTCAATCACGGATGTGCCCTCATCACCAATCTGGACGAAGAGAGCCCCGAGTGGCTGATGCACGGTGAAACCTGTTTCGACATCGATTTGTTGACGACGTTTCCGACGGTTGATGAGCTCGCAGAAGTGGGTCGTGCAGGACGCAAAGCAGCAGAATCTTTCACCTACAAGACACTTGCGGAGATACTTCGGAGCTAGTTGCGGCTATCGAGTCTCCAGGAGCAGTTGATACGTGCTCATGTCAACCCACTTGCCGAACTTGCGACCTACTGCAATCTCCGTTCCGACGTGCCGAAAACCAAGAGTCTCGTGCAGGCGACGGGAAGCAGCATTGGTCGATTGGATGCGTGCGATCATCGAGTGGAATCCGGCAAGTGTGGTGTGGTGCACGAGATCACGCATGAGTACCGTTCCCACACCATGCCCCTGCGCGTCCTCGGCAACGTAAACCGAGGATTCGACCGTTGTTCGGTAAGCAGCTCGATCACGGTACGGACTTATCGCGGAGAACCCGATGACTCGTGGACCAAGGGTTGCAACAAGGACCATGTGGGCACCCGAACGGTTGTTGATCCAAGAGATCTGGTCGCTCAGTGACCGTTCCTCGAGGTCGAGGGTGTTCAGGCCCGATACGACTTCGTGATTGTAAATGTCGCAGATTCGTTCCGCGTCCGAAACGAGGGCGAATCGAGTTGCAACGTGCACGCAGAAAACATAGCGAGATTTCGCCCCGAGCGAGTCTCGTGCCGACGACTCGGTAGGCTCGGACTGTCGCCCTCTTAGCTCAGTCGGTAGAGCACTTCCATGGTAAGGAAGAGGTCGTGGGTTCGATTCCCACAGAGGGCTCGCCTCTCGGCGGCGTAGCTCAGTTGGTGAGAGCATCCGGCTCATAATCGGAAGGTCATCGGTTCGATTCCGATCGCCGCTACCAGTTCATCGCGCATGCGATGACTTACCATGATGACTGCTTCGTGATGCGCCGAACTCTCCGTGCGATGCTCGGCCCACTGGCTCGCACCTACATACGCTTGCGTCTGCGACGAATGCGACTGGATGATGTGAGCGTCTTTGTCGTAGGGGTGCACAAGCTCGGACACCTTGCCCTGGAACCACTGGTTTCCTACTTGGGGAACCACGAAGGTGACGGGCGTGAGTCTGCGAGATCGGGTTCACGTCTGTGGAATCTCGGTCGAGCGAATCGCTCCGCGAACCGTGAAATGTGGAAGATATGGAAGAGCGCGCTCCCGTGCGCCCCGAGCAGAGTGCTCTCATTGGCCGTGAGACCGAAGGGGCCGACTGCCCGATCCGCCGCTTTCTATCCGCCCGACAACGTTCTTGACCGGATTGCATGGCGACCATCGGTTCCGTTGCATGTCGCGCGCCAGACCGAGAATTTTCTGTCGCATCTCGGAGTGTCGCCCAATCAGCCCGTCGTCGCACTCGTGATCAATGAAGGTGTGCATTACGGCGAGGACTGGATGCACCAGGAGACGGCTCTGGATCCGACGCTTCGGTTGCTGACCTTCGATCCGGGTGCCTTCACCGAAACGGTGCGGTCACTCATTGATGCTGGTCAGGTGGTCGTTCGATTGGGTAGGCACTCCGTGGCACGAATCGAGGTATCGGATCCGTCATTCATCGACTACGCGCATCATCCCCTCCGGTGCGACGCATTGGACATTGGCTTGGCCGCACGCGCACGCTTGGTTCTGTCAACGCAAACAGGTCCTGATTCGGTTGCACTCGCATTCGGGCGTCCCGTCACGTACTTCGACGTTGCTCGACTGAAGTACGCATTTTTCGACGTTGCGTCCGTCCATTGGCAGCCTGCAGTTCTCGTCAACTCGCGGGAGGAGAAACTGTCCCTCTCGCGTCAGATTTCGGAAGGAATACTTACTTTGAAGACTCCCGAGGATTTCGCACGGCGGGGTATCCGCGTTCTGCGTTCGGATCCCGCTGAGTACGTGCACATCGCCCACGAGGGCCTTTCAATTTCATCAGGCTTCGATCTTCTTCACGATGAAGACGCTGAGCTTCAAGAGCGGGCGCGTGCCATCATTGGGCGTGGAATTGCGTCGGGTGCATTCGAACTCCGAGGTCGGCCGACTGCCGTTGTCAGCCCGAGGTTTCTGCGAATGAACCCCTGGTGGCTGGAGGATGCCGGTGGTTGAGCCCGTACGCGGGGTGTCCGTTATGCGAATGTTGT
>JBIIDI010000160.1:0-2994 GCA_044238425.1 Ilumatobacteraceae bacterium | reverse complement strand
CCGCCCGCTCATCGGCAAGGCGAAGTCGGCAACTTCCGAGTCCGACGAACTGCTGAAGATGATCGGCGAGTGGATGGTCGTCACCGATCCCCCGTTGCACTCGCGCCTGCGCCAGCTCGTCACGCCCGCCTTCCGCCCCGCGCGCATCGCCATGCTGGAGGCCCAGATCCACGAGATCACCGACTCACTCATCGACAATTTCATCGCCTCGGGCGAGACGGACTTCATCAAGCACGTCGCCTTCCAGCTGCCGGCAGCGGTCATCAGCGACCTGCTGGGCGCCCCGTACTCCGACCGCGACTTGTTCAAGACATGGTCCGACGACCTCGCACTCATTGCCTTCGGTGCCGGTGCCGACATCCGCGACGACCGGTACACGAAAGCCCGCGCCGCGCTCGACGGAATGTCGGAGTACTTCCAAGGTCTCATCGAGCTGCGCCGCCGCGAGCCGAAGGAAGACCTCATCAGCACGCTCGTGCACTCCGAGAGCACGCTCGAGGAACCGCTGAACGACGCCGAGATCAAGTCGATGTGCGCGCTCATCTTGTTCGCCGGTCACGAAACGACGACGAACCTCATGGCCACGTTCGTCGGCACGATCCTTCCCCGTGAGGATCAGTACCGCAAGCTCGTCGCCGATCCGTCCCTCATGAAGACGGCAGTCGAGGAAGTGCTGCGCTACGACGGCTCGATCAAGATTCTCCACCGTTGGGTGCTCGAGGACTTCCCGTTGCACGACGTCACCATCAAGAAGGGCGACCGCGTCCTGTTGTGCCTGTCGTCGGCGAACCGTGATCCGCGCAAGTTCGAACGCCCCGAGGAAGTCGACATCACCCGCCACCCCAACCCGCACATGGCTTTCGGCAAGGGCATCCACACGTGCATCGGTGCGCAGTTGTCGCGCATCGAGGCGCGCATCGCACTGGAGAAGGTGTTCACCCGCCTGCCGAACATGAAGCTGGTGAAGGACGAACTCGAGTGGGTGCCGATTCTCTCGGCGCGTGGGCTGAAGGAACTGCACATCACCCACGAGGCATGCAAGTGAGCAACGGCAAGATCAGGGTCGCCGTTGACGACTCGAAGTGCATGAGTCACCAGTTGTGCATCGCCGCAGTGCCGGAGGCGTTCGCGCTCGGACCGCAACATACGGCCGTCGTACTTCCGGGTGCGGAGAACGTTCCGCTCGAGCGCCTCCTCGACGCAGCACGCATGTGTCCGATGGCGGCGATCTCGATCACCGACGAATCGGGCAACGAGGTCCGGATCCACTGAGCCGGTTCGTGCCGCATACGGCACGAAACAGTCGTCGTTCGCTTTTCGCCCGGCGCTTTTCCCCCGGCGTTACTCGTCAGGCGTGTCTCGGGTGACGCAGAGGGTCAGGCGTTGCGCAGCAGCGGCTGCAGCTCGGTGCACATCAACTCGACGTGACGCTGCGTCACGTGGTCGGGCATGCCGGCGATGCTCGCCCAGATGTACACCTGCTCGAGCGGCAAGCCGGCGTAAGTCGTGCGGATGAACGCAGCCGCGTCGGCCGGAGTGAGCACCTGGAAGCGCGGTGCCGATCCGTCCTTGCCGGGCAGCCGCAACGGCTCGGGATCGACGTCGCGAGGAGTCGGACGATCGGTGCCCTCGGCCATGTACCGGCGGTACGACGTCCACTGGTAACTGACGAACGGCTTGATCTCGTTCCACGTGCGCTCGGGATCATCGGAGAGCACCATCTCAACGTTCACGCGCATGCGGGCCGCGGCGGGATCGTGGCCGCCGTCGACGAGACCGGCTACGTAGTCGGCAAGCAGCTCGTGCGACGCGGCGAGCAGACCGATGTTCAGGCGTCCGGCCATGCGCGCACCGCGCGGACCGAAGAATCCGCCCCACACAGGGATCGGCTGCTGCACCGGCGGCGGCGTCATCGTTCCACCCGTCCAGTGGTTGCGCACTTCGGTGATGCGCTGTTCGACGAGCTTGTACCGGGCGGCGAGGTCGACTCCGTACGCAGCGAACTCGGGAATGCGGTACCCCGCACCGACACCGAGGTCGAAGCGTCCGTCCGAGAGGATGTCGATGATCGCCGTCTCTTCGGCGACGAGCAGCGGATGACGAAGCGCGAGAAGGAGCACGGCGGTGCCGATGCGGGCTCGCTTCGTGCGCGCAGCGACCGCGGCCGCCATCGTCAGCGGCTGGGGCAGGTACCCATCCTCGAAGAAGTGGTGCTCGGACAACCAGATTTGGGAGATGCCCATGGCGTCGGCCGCCGATGCCAGGTCGAGCGTTGCGGCGTAATGGTCGGCCCAATCGCGTCGCCACCCCGGCGGATTGCGCAAATCGAAGTAAACACCGACGTCCATGGCGTCACGAAGCGTAACCCGATGGGACTCGTTGGGACGTGCTTTGGTAGTTTTTGCGCAGTCACCATGACGACTTTTACGACGCGCAATACCAAGACCATCGGCGACACGCTCATCGATGCGTGTGCGGCCGTGCCGGACAAGGACTTCATCGTCTTCCCCGACGCCCGTCGCTCGTACCGCCAGATACACGAGCGGGCGATCGAGATCGCCAAGTCGCTCATCGCCCTCGGTGTCGAGCCGCGCGACCGCGTCGGCGTCCTGCTGCCCAACTGCATCGAGTACGCCGAGCTGTACTTCGGCATCTTCTATGCCGGCGCCACGATCGCGCCGATCAACGCCCGATTCAAGGCCCGTGAGCTCGATTACGTCTGCCGCCACTCGCGCATCAAGGTGATGATCACGAGCGATCTCATCGACGAGCACACGAACTTCACCGAACTCCTCGACGAGGCCATACCCGGACTCGCCGGGGCGGATGCGGCGCGACCCGTGCAGCTCGACTCGCACCCGTTGTTGAAGCGGTGCGTGCTGCTCGGAACCAAACTTCATCCCGCCTACATCGACGGGGCGAGCTTCGACCGTCTCGCCGACACGGTGGACACCGCCGCGGTCGCCGATCGCCTCGCCGGCACCGCCGTGCGCA
>JBIIDI010000159.1:0-3023 GCA_044238425.1 Ilumatobacteraceae bacterium | reverse complement strand
CGACGCCGGTTTCGCGCTGGCGACCGCCGGAATCGGTTCCGCCGTGGTTCTCAACTGTTTGCTCTGGCTGGCGCTCGTCGTGTCGCTACCGTTCCGCGGGCTCAACCCGCTGTACGGAACTGCCGCGGTTGCCGGAGTCGTTCTCATGGCCGTCGCGGCCGCGATCGTGTTCGGGATCATCGACGACCACGGCCGCCTTCGCCGACTCGTCGTGCGGTTGTGGAACCGCTTCGGTCGCGACGGCGAAGCGGCGGGCACCCTCATCGACCACCTCGACGAGCGCCTCCGCGGACTCATCGCCGAGCGCGACCTGCTCGTGCGGGTTGTCGGCTGGAGCGTCGCCAACTGGCTGCTCGATGCAACGGCTCTGTGGTTGTTCCTGCGCGCATTCGGTGCCACCATCGCCCCCGACGGTTTGCTCATCGCGTTCGGACTCGCCAACGTCGTCGCGTCGGTGCCGATCACACCGGGTGGACTCGGGCTCGTCGAGGGCATTTACATTCCGACGCTCGTCGGCTTCGGCGTCTCGTCGGCGGCCGCAACTCTCGGGGTACTCAGCTACCGCATCGCGCAGTACTGGTTGCCGATCCTCGTCGGCGGCATTGCGTACGCATCGCTGCGCATCGCGGCGGCTCCGGCACCGGTGACGGTGCAGGGAACTCTCGGACGGTTGTCGTCGGCGACGCGTGCGGCTGCGAGCGAGAAGCGCAGCAAAGCCGAGTGGATCGAGCGGTATGCGCCCGTCGACCGCACGGGCAAGTATCCGCAGCCCCGATACGACGACACCGGGGAGCAGGGACAAGTTCCTCCCGTGTGAACGGTGCCGCGCCGGCGTCGTACTCTGGGTGCATGACAGTGCACGAGCGGCCGTTCGGTCGGTACCTGGAAGATTTCGTCGTCGGCGACGTTTACCGTCACTGGCCGGGCAAGACGATCACCGAAGCCGACGATCATCTCTTCTGCATGATCACGATGAACCACCATCCGCTGCACACCAACGACTGGTTCGCAAAGAACAGCGTGCAGGGACGCAACGTCGTCGTCGGCAATCTCGTGTACTCGCTCGTGCTCGGCATGAGCGTGCCCGACGTGAGCGGTGCGGCGATCGCCAATCTCGAAGTAGAGACTCTGCAGCACAAGCACCCGACGTTCCACGGTGACACGATCCACGCCGAGACTCGCGTGCTCGCGGTGCAGGAGTCGTCCTCGAAGCCCGATCGCGGAGTCGTCACCGTCGAGACGAAGGCCTTCAACCAGGACGGCAAGGAAGTGTGTTACTTCCGACGCCGGGTCATGGTGTGGAAGCGCGACGCCGCGCCGGCACGCACACGACCGTACGACGGCAACGACGTGTGGGGCGCCTGAGCCGAACTGACGAATCGCCCCGCAGGGGCGAACCGGTTGCGCGTGCAACCGTCCGTGCAGCCACGGTCGAACTCGCTGTTCCCGACGCGATCGTCGAGCCGCTCTTGGGGTGGGCGCGCGAGCGCTTGCGCGACCTCCCGTGGCGTCGCACCCGAGACCCGTGGTGCGTGCTCGTCAGTGAGGTGATGTCGCAGCAGACGGGTATCGATCGTGTCGTGCCCAAGTACATCGCATTCATCGAACGATTTCCCACGCCGCATGCCTGCGCCGCCGCGCCGTTGGGTGATGCGCTCGCGTTGTGGAGCGGTCTCGGATATCCGCGCCGGTGCCGCAACCTGCACGATGCGGCACGGATGATCGTCGACCGTCACGACGGTCGCGTCCCGCTCGATCTCGATTCGCTCCTCGAACTGCCTGGTGTCGGTGCGTACACGGCACGCGCCGTGCTGTCTTTCGCCGGCGGTCACGACGTCGGTGTCGTCGATACGAACGTCGCACGGGTGCTGTCGCGACTGCTCGACTCGCCGCTCGGTGCACGTGACGCGCAGCGCATCGCCGACGCGGTCGTGCCCGCGGGGCGATCGTGGGAGTGGAACCAGGCACTCATGGACCTCGGCTCGACGGTCTGCCGGGCTCGACGTGCCGATTGCGATGCGTGTCCCGTCGAGCAGTGGTGTGCGTGGGGCGACGGTCCCGACCCCGCGCCGGCGAGTGCGCTGACGAGCAAACCGCAAGCACGCTTCGAGGGCTCGGATCGTCAGGCGCGGGGTCGTCTCATGCGCCGCCTCGCCGAGGGCGCCGTGCGCCGACATGACGTTGCCCGGGTGATGGGGCTGTCCGGTGATCCCGAGCGTGCGGAGCGGTTGCTCGCTGCGCTCGTCGGTGAACGTCTCGTCGTCGTCGACGACGACATCTGTCGCTTGCCGTAAGGCGAGTGACGGATCTCGCGGGGAGCGACTCGCGGTGCGCCCGTGGCGCGGCCTGGGACGGATGTCACCGCCGATCGGCAACGGTCCGGAGCAATCGCGACCTTAGGGTCGGGCGCGATGTCGGAGACGCTGACCTCCCGTGCCGCAGTACGTCGCGATGCGCTCGCCACGACCCTGACGGTGGGATTTCACGGAGTACGCGGGTCGACGCCATGCCACTGCAGTGAAACGTCGCGCTACGGGGGAAACACGTCGTGCGTGTCCGTGCACGCAGACGGTGCTCCGCCGCTCCTCTTCGATCTCGGAACGGGGGTTCGTTACACGGGTATTCGCGCCGACGCCGGTCGACCGCTGCACGTCGTGTGCCTGCTCTCGCATCTGCACCTCGACCACATCATGGGGTTGCCGTTTTTCGAGCCGCTGCTCAGCGCAGATACGACTCTCGACATCTACGCGCCGCGCCAGGACGACGGTGCGAGCGTCGCCGAGCTGTTGCACGCACGGTTCGCCCCGCCGACGTTCCCCGTGCGCCTCGCGGAGTTCCCGGCGACGATTCGCATCCACGAGATCGGCGACGACGACTTCGAAGTGGCCGGCTGGAACGTCCGCAGTCGGTACGTGCCGCACGTCGGACCGACGCTCGGATTCCGGGTGCATCGCGACGGCGTCAGCGTGACGTACCTGTCCGACCATCAACAACCCGACGACGACGAATTCACGCTCGCCGCC
>JBIIDI010000158.1:0-3055 GCA_044238425.1 Ilumatobacteraceae bacterium | reverse complement strand
GGCGTGGTACCTCGGCGCGTCGCGCGGCGGCACGGCGGCAGTCCTGCCGTTCGCCGTCATGGCGGTGTCGTCGCTCATCTCGTACCAGCGCGCAAAGGCCGAGTCGCTCGGGCTGCAGGCCAAGGGTGGTCTCATGGAGCGGGCCGAACGGATCGTGCTCCTGTGCGTCGGTCTCCTCTTCGATGCGGCGCTCTACTGGGTGATGTGGGTGATGCTCGTGCTCGTCACGATCACCGCCGTGCAGCGTTTCGTGAAGATCTGGCGTCAGGCGGCGGTCGCCCCGAGCACCGCCGCCCGGCTCGAGTCACGTCGCATTCGTCGTGCGTCACGCCGCGCCGCGTCCGCCGATCGTCGGGCGCGCTTCGTCGCCCGTCGTACGCGCAGCTGAACCCGCCGGACGGTCGCGCATCGTGATCGGCGCGCTCCGATGAACCTGCGCACCGCATCGCGCATCGCACGCCTCGTGCCGGCACCGGTCGTTGCCGTCGTGTCGTGGCCCGTCGCCTGCATCGCGGTCGCCGTACTGCCCGCGCGGCGCCGCATCGTTGCGCGCCACCAGCGCCGCGTGACACCCTCCGCGGGAACGTTGCGCATCCTCGCGCGTACCGTCGCCGCGTACGCGAGCTACCTGCGCTACTGGGCGGAGACGTTTCGCATGCCGGGCGTCGATGCGCGGGGAATCGAAGCGGGCTTTCGCGTCGAGGGATTCGACAACATCGTCGCCGGACTCGAACGCGGTCGCGGCGTCATCCTTGCGCTGCCGCACGTCGGCGGTTGGGAGTGGGCGGGGCGCTGGCTCGTCGGGCGCGGCTACCCGGTGAGCGTCGTCGCCGAGGTGCTCGAGCCGGCCGAGGCGTTCGCCGAGTTCCGCGCGCTGCGCGAGTCGTTCGGTTTCGAAGTGATCGGACTCGACGAGCACGCCGGTGTCGCCGTGCTCGAGGCGCTGCGCGCCAACCGCATCGTGTGTCTGTTGTCGGACCGCGACATCCAGGGCAACGGCGTGCCCGTCACGTTCTTCGGCGAGGAGACGACGGTTCCCGCCGGACCGGCGTTCTTCGCGCTGCGCTCCGGTGCGGCGCTCGTTCCCGTCGCCGTCTACTTCACGGGCGCGTTGCACGGACATCTCGGCGTCGTCGAACCCGCGCTCGTCGTCGAGCGGACGGGGAGTTTGCGCGAGGACGTCGCTCGGATCAGTGCTGCACTCGTTGCGCGCTTCGAGGTGCTCATCCGTCGCGCACCCGCGCAGTGGCACATGTTCCAGCCGAACTGGCCGAGTGACCGGTGATGGGTGTCGCACCGGTCGTACGGTGGGAGCGGGAATCACGGCAATGAACGCACACGAGTCGCATGCGGTTGACGTCGACGCACGCACGGTGGATGCGGCCGCTTCCGCTGCGCGCGCGAACCGTCGGGCGAACATGCTGCGCGTCGCGATGATCTCTCCGTACAGCCTCACGATTCCCGGCGGAGTGCAGCACCAGGTGCTCGGACTCGCCCGCGAACTGCGGCGCATGGGTCACGAAGTGCGCGTGCTCGGCCCCTGCGACGGCCCGCCACCCGAACCGTTCGTCACCTCGTTGGGCAACAGCCTTCCCACCGCGGCGAACGGCTCGGTTGCTCCGCTCGCCCCGGACCCCTCGGCTGCGCTGCGCACTCTGCGCGCACTCAACGACGAGGCGTTCGACATCCTCCACTTGCACGAGCCGCTCGCGCCCGGACCGACGGTGACGTCGCTCATGCTGCGCCTTGCTCCGATGGTCGGCACGTTCCACGCCGCAGGCGACGTGTCGTGGTACCGACGGCTGCGCAAGGGCGTGACGTGGCTGGCCACGCACCTCGACCACCGCGTCGCCGTGTCGGGCGAGGCCCGCGAACTCGCCCACCGTTACCTCGGTGGGGAGTACGAAATCCTCTTCAACGGCATCGACGTCGAGACGTACCGTCGCCCCGGGGTGACGCGCACCGTCGAACCGACGATCTTCTTCTGCGCCCGCCACGAACCGCGCAAGGGTCTCGAGACGTTGCTCGACGCATTCGCATTGCTGCCGGCCGACCACCGGTTGTGGATCGCCTCCGACGGCCCGAACATCGGCGAGTTGCGCAAGCGCTACCGCGACGATGCACGCATCACGTGGTTGGGCCGCATCACCGAACCCGAGAAGCTCGATCGTCTCGCCGCGTGCACCGTGTTCTGCGCACCGGCACTGCACGGTGAATCGTTCGGACTCGTGCTCCTCGAGGCGATGGCGGCGAACACGCCCGTCGTCGCGAGCGACCTTGCCGGCTATCGCACCGTCGTGACGAACGGCGTCGACGGAACCCTCGTCGTCCCCGGCGATCCTGCCGCCCTCGCGAGTGCCCTGCGCGAAGTGACGACCGACGCACGACTCGCTGCGCGGCTCGTCGGCGCCGGTGCTCGACGCGCCGAGGAACTCTCGATGCACCGCCTCGCGACTCGCTACGTCGAGATCTACCGCGACGTGCTCGCCCGCGAGGAGGCCGAACAGATCGTCGTCACCCCGAACCGATTCGTCGGACTGTTCGAGGAACGTTTGTTGCGTCGTCCGCGATTCGTGCGCTTGCAGGACACCCTGCGGGAAAAGACGGGGGAGTTGCGCGACAAAGTATCGGGCGTACTTCGCGACGAGCAGTAGCCTCGTCACGCATGGACGTCGGTCTCATCGTCGTACTCGTCGTCGTCGTCGTGCTCCTCCTCTGGGGCGTAGTCACCTACAACGGTCTCGTGCGCCGCCGCAACGAGGTCGACAACGCGTGGTCGCAAATCGACGTGCAGCTGAAGCGCCGTCTCGACCTCATTCCGAACCTCGTCGACACCGTGAAGGGGTACGCGAACTTCGAGCGGTCGGCCCTCGAGGCGGTCATCACGGCCCGCAGCAAGGTCATCGCCGCCCCCGACACCCCGGCGGCGAAGGGAGAGGCCGACCTCGGCCTCTCCGGGGCGCTGCGCCAGCTCTTTGCGCTCTCCGAGGCGTACCCCGACCTCAAGGCGAACACGAACTTCCTCTCGCTGCAGGAGGAACTGCAGAACACCGAG
>JBIIDI010000157.1:0-3081 GCA_044238425.1 Ilumatobacteraceae bacterium | reverse complement strand
CTCGGCGTAGAACGGGCTGACGTCGAGGAAGATTTCGTGCACGAGCGATCCGTCGTCGTGATCGAAGGGTCCGAGAACGGCGAGCACCTTCGCGTCGCACTCGTCGGTGTCGTAGCCGACGAACGTGGTCGCGCCGGTGCGCTCGGAGAGCTGGCGGTACGCGTCCATGCGCGCCGGGTCGAGCTGCTCGTTCTTGCGCGCGTTCTTGCCACGGATCTTCTGCTGCTGCATCTCGGCGTCGAATCCCTCGACGTCGACGGCGACGTTGCGCTCGGCGGCAATCTCCTGGGTGAGCTCGAGCGGGAAACCGTAGGTGTCGTGGAGCATGAACGCCTTGGCCCCGTCGATGCGACGCGCCGACGCGGCGAACTCGTCCTCGAGGATGCCGAGGCCGGTGCGCAGCGTGGCGCGGAATCGCTCCTCCTCACGGGTGAGAACGTCGACGATGAACGACGAGTTGGCGCGCAGCTCGGGATACGCCGTGCCCATCACCTCGATGGCCGTCTCGACCATCTTCGGCATGACGAACGTTTCGGTGCCGAGGAGGTAGGCGTGACGAACGGCGCGACGGATGATGCGGCGCAGCACGTAGCCGCGCCCCTCGTTCGACGGGAAGACTCCGTCACCGACGAGCATCGTCGACGAACGGGCGTGCTCGGCGAGCACGCGCAAGCTGAAACTGGGTTTGTGTTCGTAGTCGCCGACGACGTACGCCGCATTCGTCAACGAGCGACCGGCATCGATGAGCGGTGCGAGCACGTCGGTTTCCCACACGGAGTCGACGCCCTGCACGAGGGTGAGGATGCGTTCGAGTCCGGCGCCGGTGTCGATCGACGGCTTGGGCAGTCGCGTTCGCGAACCGTCCTTTGCCTGGTCGTACTGCATGAACACGAGGTTCCAGAACTCGAGGAACCTGTCACCCTGCGGATCGTTGAGCGGACCGCCGTCGGGACCGAACGACGGACCGCGGTCGATGTGGATCTCCGAGCACGGACCGCACGGACCGGTGTCGCCCATCTGCCAGAAATTGTCGGCATCGCCGAGACGTTGAATGCGCGACATCGGCACCCCGACCTGCTCGTGCCAGATCGCCTCGGCCTCGTCGTCGCTCTCGTGGACCGTGATCCACAGTCGGTCGCCGTCGAAGCCGAACACCTCGGTGACGAGTTCCCACGACCACGGAATCGCCTTTTCCTTGAAGTAGTCCCCGAAGCTGAAGTTGCCGAGCATCTCGAAGAACACGAGGTGCCGCTTCGTGCGACCGACGTCGTCGAGGTCGTTGTGCTTGCCGCCCGCGCGCACGCACTTCTGCACGCTGACCGCGCGCCGGTACGGGGCGACCTCGTCACCGACGAAGTACGGCTTGAACGGCACCATGCCGGCGACCGTGAAGAGCAGCGTCTGGTCGAACGGAATGAGCGCGGCCGACGGAACCACCGAGTGTTCCTTGTCACGGAAGAAGCCGGTGAACGCGTCGCGCAGCGAGTTCGCCGAGTGCAGTGCCGCGCGCGGAGCAGGCATCGGTCAGGAGAAGAGGTCGGAGGCGTCGGAGTCGGCGTTGCGCACACCGGACACCTTGGCAACGACCTTGTCCTTCAGACCGAGCACCGTGTCGACGAAGGCGTCGAGCGGGTCGTCGGTGGACAGCCGCGACGCCGCCTCGGCAGCCTGGCGACGCATGTAGCCGTAGCCGAACAACGCGGTGACCGCACCGAGGAGGAACCAGAACAACCGTCGCAACATGGCCCCGTCAGGGTATCGCTCGTTGCGCGGGAGTGCGATTTTGAGCGCCCCGGGCGGGGTTCAGCGCTCGGGCGAGTACGACTGGCGCGACGCCCGTTGCGGATCGTCGTGCGGCGAGACGTAGTCCACGCCGTGTCCGAGTTCCTGCGCACCGGGATAGTGCGCGTCGCGCAGGTGCGCGGGTACCTCACCCGGACCGTCGCGACGGACCGTTTCCCGCGCATTCCAGATTGCGCGCGCCGAATCGTCGTTCTTCGGGGCGGCGGCGAGGTACCGCACGGCGTGCGACAAGTTGAGCTGCGCCTCGGGGAGGCCGACGAACTCGACGGCATGCGCCGCGGCGACCGCGACGAGGAGCGCAGTCGAATCGGCGGTGCCGATGTCCTCGCTCGCGGCGATGACGAGTCGGCGGGCGATGAACCGCGGGTCCTCCCCCGCCTCGAGCATCCGTGCGAGCCAGTACGTCGCCGCGTCGGCATCGCTGCCGCGGATGCTCTTGATGAACGCCGACGTCACGTCGTAGTGGTCGTCGCGGCCGTAACGAGCCGCACTCGCCGACAATGCCGCCTCGGCGTGGGTCAGCTCGATGCGCGGTTCGTGCGGCGTCGCATCTCGTGCGAGTGCTGCCGACACCTCGAGTGCGGTGAGCGCCGCGCGCGCGTCACCCGCCGACCGGCGCACGAGCAGCTCGAGTGCGTCGTCGTCGACGGCCACCGACTCGACGTGCGCACCGCGCCGCACCAGCCGTGCAATCGCGTCGTCGTCGAGCGGCTCCAGTCGGAACAGGGTGCTGCGACTGCGCAACGGCGAGTTGACGGAGAAGTACGGGTTCTCCGTCGTCGCACCGATGAGTGCGATGACGCCCTTCTCGACGGCCGGCAGCAATGCGTCCTGCTGCGCCGTGGAGAAACGGTGGATCTCGTCGACGAAGATGATCGTGCCGCGACCGTGCAGGCCGAGGCGCTCGTGCGCCGCTTCGACGGCCGCGCGCACGTCCTTCACTCCCGCGGTCACGGCGGACAGCCGTTCGAAGTGACGCTTCGTCGACACCGCGACGAGTTCGGCGAGCGTCGTCTTGCCGACACCGGGCGGACCCCACAGGATCGTCGAGCCGAGTCGGTCCGATTCGATGAGGGTGCGCAACGCGGCACCGCGGGCGAGGAGGTGCTCCTGTCCGACGACGTCGTCGAGTGCACGCGGGCGCATGCGTGCGGCGAGCGGGGCACGACTGCGGAGTTGCTCGTCGACGGCGGCTGAGAAGAGATCGCCGCCCATGACGTGCGTCAGCCCGCCGCGGGAGGCGGCAGCGTGCGCAACCCGAGTTCGGCGAGCTGCGTC
>JBIIDI010000156.1:0-3118 GCA_044238425.1 Ilumatobacteraceae bacterium | reverse complement strand
CGATGCACGCCGCCGAGTCCATCGCCGCATCGGCGACGGGCTTCGGAATCGGGATGAGGTTGGCGTCGGGAGCACCACCGGTCGGCGCGGTGATGTAACCACCGGCTTCGACGATGCGGTCGAACGCCGCGCGATCGACCATGAGGTCCTTGATGATCGGGAAGGCCGAGGCGCGCCACGGCTCGATGACGATGGTGTCGTTGCTCTTGAAGGTGCGCATGTGCAACTGGCAGGTGGTGGTCGCGCGCTGCGGACCGTGTGCCTGGCCGTTGATCATGAGCGAGCACGTGCCGCAGATTCCCTCGCGGCAGTCGTGGTCGAAGGCGACGGCTTCCTTGCCCTGCGTGATGAGACGCTCGTTGAGAACGTCGAGCATCTCGAGGAACGACGCTTCATCGCTGATCGCGTCGATGACGTGCGTTTCGAAACGTCCCTCGCCGCTCGGGCCGTCCTGGCGCCAGATCTTCAGCGTGAGGTTGGTGAGGGTCTTCGTCACTTGTAACTCCTTGTCGCCAGGTGTGCGGTCTCGAACGTGAGCGGCTCGATGTGCAGGTTGGATTCGGACGGGTTGCCGGTCCATTCCCACGCCGACACGTTGCAGTAGTTCTCGTCGTCGCGCTGTGCTTCGCCTTCTTCGGTCTGGTGCTCGACACGGAAGTGTCCGCCGCAGCTCTCCTCGCGCACGAGGGCGTCCTTGCACATGAGCATGCCGAGTTGGAAGAAGTCGTCGACGCGTCCGGCCTTCTCGAGCGTCTGGTTGACGCCCTCGCCGGTGCCGGTGACGCGCAGGTCCTTCTTGAACTCCTCGTAGAGCGCCGGAATTTCGCCGATCGCCTTCTCGAGTCCGGCCTGGCTGCGTTCCATGCCGCAGTAATCCCAGATGATCTTGCCGAGTTCGCGATGGAACCAGTCCGGCGAGCGCGTGCCCTTCACGTTGAGGTAACCGTTGAAGCGGTCGCGTGCCGCCTGCTCGGCCGCCTTGAACTCGGGATGGTCGGTGCCGGGGATCGTCTTGTTGAGCAGCGGCGCGAGGCCGTTGCCGATCGTGTACGGCAGAACGAAGTAGCCGTCGGCGAGTCCTTGCATGAGCGCACTCGCACCGAGACGGTTCGCACCGTGGTCGGAGAAGTTCGCCTCACCCGCGGCGTACAAGCCGGGGATCGTCGTCTCGAGCTCGTAGTTCACCCACAAGCCACCCATCGTGTAGTGCGTGGCCGGGTAGATGCGCATCGGCACGTCGTACGGGTTCTCACCGGCGATGCGCTCGTACATCTCGAAGAGGTTGCCGTAGCGCTCTTCGACCACGCTGCGTCCGAGACGGTTGATCGCCGCGGAGAAGTCGAGGTACACGCCGTTGCGCAGCGGACCGACGCCGTGGCCCTTGTCGACGAGGCGCTTCGCGGCGCGCGACGAAATGTCGCGCGGGGCGAGGTTGCCGTACGACGGGTACAGACGCTCGAGGTAGTAGTCGCGCTCGTCCTCGGGGATCTGGGCGGCCGGACGGTTGTCGCCGGCGAGCTTCGGCACCCACACGCGACCGTCGTTGCGCAACGACTCGCTCATGAGCGTGAGCTTCGACTGGAACTCGTCGCTCTGCGGGATGCAGGTGGGGTGGATCTGCGTGTAGCACGGGTTGGCGAAGTACGCGCCCTTGCGGTGCGCGCGCCAGGCAGCCGTGACGTTGCAGTTCATCGCGTTCGTCGAGAGGAAGAACACGTTGCCGTAACCGCCGGTGGCGAGCACGACCGCGTGCGCCGCGTGGCTCGTGATCTCGCCGGTGAGCAGGTCGCGCACGACGATGCCCGAGGCACGTCCGTCGACGACGACGATGTCGACGAGTTCGCAGCGGTTGAACAAGCGGACTCCGCCGAGACCGATCTGACGTGCGAGCTGCTGGTACGCGCCGAGCAGCAACTGCTGACCCGTCTGGCCGCGCGCATAGAACGTGCGGCTCACCTGGGCGCCACCGAAGCTGCGGTTGTCGAGCAATCCGCCGTATTCACGGGCGAACGGCACGCCCTGGGCGACCATCTGGTCGATGATGTCGACCGACACCTGCGCGAGACGGTGCACGTTGCCTTCGCGGCTGCGGAAGTCGCCACCCTTGATCGTGTCGGTGAAGAGACGGTGGATGCTGTCGCCGTCACCCTTGTAGTTCTTCGCGGCGTTGATGCCACCCTGGGCGGCGATCGAGTGCGCGCGGCGCGGCGAGTCGTGGAACGTGAACGCGTCGACCTGGTAGCCGAGCTCTGCAAGCGTTGCCGCGGCCGACGCACCGGCGAGACCCGTACCGACGACGATGACCTTGAACTTGCGCTTGTTGTTCGGGTTCACCAGCTTCGCGTTGGCCTTGTAGTTGTCCCACTTGTCGGCGAGCACGCCGTCGGGAACCTTCGATGCCAACTTCGGGTTGGCTGCGGTGGCGGGGCGGTTGTCGATCATTGTCATGGTGATCTCCGATCAGAGGCTGACGATGCCGGCGAGCACCGCGATGGGGAACGAAACGTTGCCGATGACGACGACGGCGGCGAATCCGCGCGCAAATGCAATGCGCCAGGCGTTGAAGCGCGGGTTGTTCCAGCCGAGCGACTGGAAGATGCTCCACGCGCCGTGCGACAGGTGCAGACCGAGCAGCAGGTTGGCGACGATGTAGAAGATGGCGACGGGCCAGCGACTGAGGCTGCGCACGACGTTGGCGTACACGTCCTCGCGCACGAACGTGCCGTCGGCGCCGATGGTGTTCACCGTGCCGAAGGTGAGGTCGAGCAGGTGCCATGCGACGAACGCGAGAACGACGAGGCCGGTGAGGCGCATCGAGCGGCTCGCGAGGTTCGCTTCCTCGTAGTCACGGGCGCTCTGGTAGCGCACCGGTCGGGCCTTGCGGTTGAGCATCGTCAGCGACCAGGCAGCGTGCAGGTGGAGGATGAGCATGCCGATCAACCCGGCGCGCAGAATCCACAGCACCGCACCCTTCGGCGCGAGCGGGTATAGCAACTTCTTCAGGAACTCGGCGTAGCCGTCGAGGTCGGCGGGCCCGAAGTACATCTTCAGGTTGCCGATCATGTGGAAAAGCACGAAGCCCATGAGGCCGATGCCGGTGATGGCCATGACGTATTTC
>JBIIDI010000155.1:0-3133 GCA_044238425.1 Ilumatobacteraceae bacterium | reverse complement strand
GGCTGGCGAGGCCGCGCACCGCAGCCATCGGCATGTCTCGCGAGCCGTCGGGCAGATCGACGCGTGTCGACAGCTGTGACGTGAGATCGTCGTGCAGACGTCCCCATGCCGACGAACTCGTCGTCGATAGTTCGGCATAGAGGTTCTCTTCTGCTTCGGACATCTGGTGCTCGGCGCGAGCCTGAAGTCGCTGGAGCGGCCCCAGGTGCTCGCGCGCCTGCTCGCTCACCGTGGCGAGAGCCTCGGTGTCGAGTGACGCAACCCAATCGGCGAGTCGGGCAAGCAAGGGCGTCAGACGTGCGCCGAGTACTTCGAGTTCGCTGAGGAGGCTCTGGGCGCGTTCGTCGAGCGAGTTTGTGCTCACCGAGGCATAGATATAGGACAGCAGAAGCTCACTGTCCTCCGCGACGCCGTTGTAGGCGCCGATGATGGCGTCGGCGGCTCGCCCGTCGTCCGCAGTCGGAACGTGCGGGTCGACCGCGCGAACGTTGCGTTCGTCGAAAAGCGCCTCGAGTCGCGTGACGTCGGCGCCGATGCGCTCCATCGCATCGAGGAACGAACGCGAGTCGAAGGATTCGTGCACGTCGGCAACCGACCAGCGGGGCAATGCGTTCGTCGTCATGCCTAAAAACTACCGACAGTAGGTTCGCACCCGTATCACCGAGACGATATGTGTCCCGACCACGCGACGTCACGACGGTGAGGGCGAAACCCGAGCGATTGGTACATCGCCACGGCCGCTTCATTCCGCACATCGACGTACAGCATTCCCGTGCTGACGTTGCGTGTCGTGAGGTGATCGAGGCCGGCGACGACGAGTCGCCGCCCCAGGCCCTTCCCGTGGTGATTCGGGTGAACGCCGATTACGAAGATTTCGCCCATCGGTGGGCGGGTGTTGGCGTGCACTTTCGTCCAACAAAATCCGACGATCTCTTCTGCTTTTTCATAAACGAGGAAGTCGGCTGCGGAGAACCACGGCTCGGCGATCCGTTCGGCAAGCATCGCCGCGCCCCAGTTCCCCTGCTCCGGGTGTCCCGCGAACGCGGCATTGTTGACGGCAAGCCATGAGTCGTCGTCGATGCCGGGTCGAAAGGCGCGAACGTCGATCGGATCCGATGGTCGACGCACTGCGGGATTGAGCGGCAACGGTACGCGCATCTGCAACAGCGTGCGCTCCGAAATGAAGCCCAGTTCCGAAGCGAGTGTGCAGGCACCCTTCTCGTGGTCGGAAATGAACCAGCGCACCGGGCCACCACCACCACTGCGCACCGCTCCCAACAGGTCGTCAAGATCGGAGGCAAGGCTCGCCTCGTCGATTCGCTCCACCTCCGGAGGAGTGGCGATCACCCACGCATCACGCGAACGTGAGAGTACGAGTTGTGCCATGCCGAAAGGGTAGTGATGTGCGGCCGACGGTTACCGTTGTCTTCGTGCCGTCTCGCCCGCGCAAGTCCGAGTTGGCCGACCACGCCTCGGCAATTCTCCGGCATCTGAAGAAGGACTACCCGATTGCGGTGTGCGAGCTCACTCACGAGACGCCGTTCCAGCTTCTCGCCGCGACGATTCTGTCGGCGCAGTGCACGGATGCGCGGGTGAACATGGTGACGCCGCATCTGTTTCGGTGTTATCCCGACGCCGAGTCGCTCGCCGTCGCCGACGTTCGCGACGTCGAAAAGATCGTGCGATCCACCGGCTTCTTCGGTACCAAGGCGCGAAACCTCATCGGCATGGCCAATGCCGTGGTGAACACGTTCGCCGGCAAAGTGCCAACGGATATGGACGACCTCGTCACCCTGCCCGGCGTCGGTCGCAAAACGGCGAACGTCGTGCGCAGTGTGGCCTTCGACCTTCCCGGACTGCCCGTCGACACTCACGTCGGTCGGTTGTCGAGACGGCTCGGACTCACGCGCAACGACGACCCGGTAAAAGTCGAGTCGGACTTGTGCGCACTCCTGCCCCCGAAGGAATGGGGCGAATTCAGCTTGCGGCTCATCCTCCACGGCCGACGAATCTGTGATGCGCGTGCACCCCGATGCGGGGAATGTCGTCTCGCCGAAGTGTGTCCGTCGGCGTCCGTTTCCGCAACGTCAGGAAAGGCAATGTCAGGAGCGGCGAAGTCAGGAGCGGCGAAACCCGGAAAGACGAAGTCGGGACAGGCAAAGTCACAGTCGAAGTCACAGTCGAAGGCCGTTGCCCCAACTGCACGCACGGCGGTGAAGCGTCGCAAAGCGAGTCCGAAGAAGGCCGCGTCGCGACCCGCGAGGCGGGCCCGATGACGAGCAATGCGGCGGCAGCTGCCGAACTTGCAGCTCTCGTCAGTGCGGTGGAGCAGTGCCGCAGTCGGTTGACGTCGCTTGCCGAAGCTCGACTTGTCGCGAGACGCAGCGACGACGAGGGCGATTCCTTGCTCACGGCGATCTACGAGGCGGAGCGCGGTCTCAACGCGGCGATCCGAATGTTGCAGCGCGCACAGCGCACCGCCCGCTGACGGGCGCTTTAGCCTGACGACGTGGATCGTTGGCCCGTTCGTTCCGACCTGAAGGCGATGCCGGGGTATCACTCGCCGCAGGTCGACGTTGCCGTGCGTCTGAACACGAACGAGTCGCCGATCGAGCCCCCGCGCGAACTCGTCGAGGCAATCGCTGCCGAGGCGGGCGCGATCACGTGGAATCGCTATCCCGATCGTCGTGCCGGGGAGTTGCGCGGTGCAATTGCCGCTCTCCACGGAGTGTCGGCAAACAACGTCTTCGTTGCCAACGGCTCGAACGAAGTCATTCAGGCTCTCTTGCTGGCGTATGCGGGCCCGCAACGAACGGTGCTCACTTTCGAGCCCACGTACCAACTCCATTCGCACATTGCGCGCATCACCGGCTCGCACCTCCTCAACGTCGATCGCGACGAGGACTTCCGTCTGTCGGCGACTGCGGTCGAGCGGGCGTGTCGCGAGCACGCGCCGGCCGTGACGTTTCTCTGCTCGCCGAACAATCCCACCGCGATGAGTGAGGAGCCGGCCGCCGTGGCGGCGGCTCTCGCGCACACCCCGGGAATCGTCGTCGTCGACGAGGCCTACGCCCAGTTTGCGCGGTTCACTGCGCTCGACCTGGTGGGCGACGAATCGCGGCTCGTCGTCACC
>JBIIDI010000053.1:0-11272 GCA_044238425.1 Ilumatobacteraceae bacterium | reverse complement strand
AAGTCGGACACCGACGTCGTGAGCAGAACGTCGTGCCATGGTGAACCGTCGATTCGCGGACGAGGCGGAAACACGAGACGGCGCTGCGAGACGAACGGGTCGTACACCGGCAACAATCCACCCGATGCGACCCCGATCTGCAACGGCATCGGCCCGAAGGGTCGCCCCCGATTGACGACATCGAGCGCCTCGCGCAGCAGGTGTGCGGTGATGACTGCGAGCTTGCGGCACGGCTCGGCGGACCAGAAAATGATCCCCGCACCCGACGGTTTCAATTGGCGACCACCGACGGGGACACAACGGTGATCACCACGTGACGAACCACTCGTGGTATCTGCCGAATTCACCATGAGTGACCGTACTTCATGGGTAGAGCCGCCAAAGGTAGTGGAAGTCCTTCACGCGTGCTCGTGCTCGTTCGCACAAGCACATCTTGGTTTACGGCCGTTCAGTCACTTCCACGCTGCGACTGACGACCCACTCACGCAACTGTCGCTTCACCACTTTGCCCGCGGCGTTGCGTGGTAGCGGTACGGCGAGGATTGCAACGTACGTTGGCACCTTGAAGGCGGCGATCCGTCCCGTCAACCCGTTCCATACGGTCGGCGCATCGATCCCGCCCGACCGCAGGGGCACAATTGCCACTGCGACCTCTTCGCCGAGTCGTTCGTCAGGCACGCCGAATACCGCCGCCTCGCCGATGCCCGGCAACTCGTACACCGCACTCTCCACTTCGGCGCAGTACACGTTTTCGCCGCCGCGGAGGATCATGTCTGTCGCCCGGTCCTCGATGTACAAGAACCCCTCGTCGTCGAGGTGGCCGATGTCCCCCGTGCGCAACCACCCCGCATGTAACGCCTGCTCGGTTGCATCGGGTCGATTCCAGTAGCCGCGAAAGAGCATCGGTCCGAACAACCAGATGTCGCCGCGCACACTCGGAGATACTGCGACGCCATTTTCGTCGCGAATCTCCACCTTCATCGGCGGGACGGCCCGCCCCGTCGACGTCGGACGGTCGACGTATTCGGGGCCACGGTTGCCCGGGCCGTAGGCGTTCGTTTCAGTCATTCCGTAGCCGAGCTGCGGACCGGCCGTGCGCACCTCACGTGCCACCTTGGCAACGAGCGTTGCGGGGGCGGGCGCACCGCCTCCGCCGACCGAACGCAGCGACGACGTGTCGTACTTCGCGAACTCGCCGCTGTTCAGCAGGTCCCAGCTTTGCGTGGGTACTCCGATGAAGTTCGTCACCCGCTCGCGCTCGATGAGCTCGAGGGCACGCACGACGTCCCACTTGCGCATCATGACGAGTTTCAGGCCGGCAACGAGCGAGCTGAGCATCACGGCCACGCAACCCGTGACGTGGAACAGCGGAACGATGAGGATGAAACACAACGGAAAATCGTCGGCCGGCGGCTTGCTCGTGGCACGCACGCCGTCGACGTGCTGGCGGCACGAAAACGCCATCAACGCGCTGATGATCGCCCGGTGGGTTGACACCGCACCTTTCGGCCGCCCCGTCGTTCCCGACGTGTAGAGAATCGTCGCATCGTCGTCGGGGCCGACGCCGCGGGCACCCGGATGCGCGGGACCGTTGCCGTCGGCACCGACCCCGACACAGTCGTCCCACCGGTGGAATCGCGTTCCTGCGGGGCGGTCCGTGCGCACGCACACGACGTCGATGCCGAGAGCGTCGCACGTCTTGCGCGCGACGTCGTAGCGCTCCTCGTCGCAGATGAGGACGCGTGCACCGCTGTCGCGCAGTGCGAAGTCCATCTCGTCGGCGGTCCACCAGCTGTTCAACGACACCGACACGAGACCGCTCGAGACGATGCCCGCAAATGCCATCACCCACTCGGGGTAGTTGCGCATCGCGACGGCGACGCGGTCACCGCGATCGAGACCGAGGCCGCACACGAGGAAGTCGGCACATCCGTCGGCACGGGCGAACACCGCCCGGAAGTCGTAGCGCTCGTCCTCGTAGACGAGGAACTCCTTGTCGCCGTGCCGACGCGCGAGCGCGAAGAGGTCGCCGAGGTGCGCCGGTGCATGACGAAACACCTGCATCGGCACGCCGCGAACCGTGTCGGTCGTCAGCTCGAAGAGCTGACCGGGCCCGGTGACGATGTCGATCGCCTCCGACCAGGAGACACCCTGCGGAGTCGTCACGACGGGAGCATCACGACATCACGCGACGGCGTGGCAACCGACCGTCTGAATCACGTGGAGCTGAGGGGAATTGAACCCCTGGCCTGTACATTGCGAACGTACCGCTCTGCCAACTGAGCTACAGCCCCGCTGCGTACGAGGCTAGCGGCGCGCGGCCCTAGGCCACTCGGCGAAACTGGTGCTGGCGACGCAGTGCATCGCGGCGTGCACGCAACTGAACGAGCACATAGCAGTAACCGATGAGCGCGATCGTCGAGATCGTGAACGTCCATGCGAAGAACATCGTGCGCGTCGTGAGAGCGAGGAAGAGCGAGAGCACCGCGCCGCTGAAGAGTCCGACGACCCAGCTCTGGCGACGACGGCGGATGAGTTCGCGCTCGAACGGCGGGCCCTCGAAGCGCGCGTGCTGACGGGCTCCGGCGGGACGCACGAACGCGGAGGTGGCGTGCCCGAACTGGTGTCCAACCTGGTGCAGTGGCCGGCGCAACGCCTGGGTGGCCGGGGCGAACGGACGCGCCATCGAGCGCAGAGGGGCCTGCTGGGAACGCCCACCGCGCTGGAGGGTGTGCAGCTGGCGGCGGAACTGGGAAACGGACGTACCCGGGGTGTTACGGATGCGGGCGCGCACGAGAGGGGGCAAGAGAACTGCGGCCCAGGCGGCGGCGACGATGAGAAGGATGAGCTGACTCATGTACCTCCGCCAGTCTACGCCGAAGATGACAATCTCGTAACAGACGGCCCGACGGGGCCGCCACCGGGGCGCTACTCCGCGGCCTGTGACCCCCGCCGGTACGGCCCCTGGCGGCCACCAGTCTTTTCCCACAGGGTGAGTTCGCCGATCACCATCTCCCGGTCGGCACTTTTGCACATGTCGTAGATCGTGAGAGCAGCGACGGCGCACGCATGGAGCGCCTCCATCTCAACGCCGGTGCGTTCGACCGTTTCCACCTGGGCCTCGATGACGACGTGATCGTCGCCGATCTCGAAGTTGACGTGCACCGCCCCGACGAGCAGAGGGTGACACAGCGGGATGACGTCGGAGGTCCGCTTCGCCGCCTGGATGCCCGCGACCCGCGCCACGGCGAGAACGTCACCCTTTTTCACTTCCCTGTTCGCGATCGCCGCGATGGTATGCGGATTCATCATCACCTTGCACCGCGCGACGGCGCGGCGGTGCGTCGGCTCCTTCGGCGTCACGTCGACCATGCGGGCGCGACCGTGCGGATCGAGGTGGGAGAAATGAACCTCGCTCACGTCAGCCGCCGATCTGACTCATCGAACGATTCGGCCGCACGAACGTCACCTGACCGATGTGGTGACCGGCCCACTTGGTGCCCACGGCACGGCGGATGAGCGCTTCGAGTTCGTCGTCGGTGCCACCACCGTGCACGAGTGCCCGCAGGTCGAACTCGGTCGTGGCGAACAGACACGTGCGGAACTGTCCGTCGGCGGTGAGTCGCACGCGGTCGCAATCGCCGCAGAACGGCTTCGTCACCGTGGGAATGACGCCGACGGTGCCCGCACCGTCGCGGTACCGCCAGCGATCCGCCGGTGCCGCACCGCGCGCCGGTACCGGCTCGAGCGGGTGCACGGCGTCGATCGTGGCGACGATCTCGTCCTGCGACACGACGTCGTTGCTCATCCATCCGCCTTGCGCGTCGAGCGGCATGAACTCGATGAACCGCACCTCGACACCTTTGCGGCGGCCGAATTCGGCGAGATCGAGGATTTCGTCGTCGTTCACGCCGCGCTGGACGACGGCATTCACCTTCACCGGTGAGAAACCGACGTCGATCGCGGCGTCGATGCCCTCGAGCACCGAGTCGAGTTCGTCGCGGCGCGTCATCTGCACGAACTTGTCGCGCTGCAGGGTGTCGAGGCTGACGTTGATCCGCTCGAGGCCGGCGCGGCGGAGATCCTTGGCGATGAGTGCGAGAGTCGCCCCGTTCGTCGTGAGGGCGAGATCGATGCGCCGCCCAGCGCGCGGCGAGTCGGCATCGGCGGGAACGACGAGCTCGGCCAGCTTCTCGATGAGCGTCGACAAATGTGCCCGCACGGTCGGCTCGCCGCCGGTGAGCCGGATGCCGTCGACGCCGAAACGCTCGACGCACACCTTGGCGATGCGGCGGATCTCCTCGTACGACAGCACGTCGGTGCGCGGCAACCACTTCAGACCCTCCTCGGGCATGCAGTACGTGCAGCGGAAATTGCACCGATCGGTGACGGAGATGCGCAGGTCGCGAACGGCGCGACCGAAAGGATCGATGAGCGAGGGACCGGATGCTCCCTGTGCCATGGCCAAAGCCTAAAGCCGGGGCCTCAGAAGGGCCAGATGACCTCGACATCGTCACCCGCGGCGATACCCGTGCCGTCGTGCACGACGGCGAGCGCATTGGCCAGTGCCGTTGCCGCGAGTTGGTGGCTTCCCTGCGGACCCGCATCGCGCACGTGGAGCCGCCCGTCGTCACGGTGCTCGGCAAACACCCGCATGTAGTGCACTTTCCCGTCGGCTTTGCGCCGCAACGGCGTGTCGGCGACGGCCCGCACGGTGGGACGCACGACGTCGTGACGGTGCCCCATCATCGCGCGCAGCGCTGGGCGGGCGAGAAGTTCGTAACTGATGAGCGACGACACCGGGTTGCCGGGCAGGCCGAACACGGGAACGACGCGTCCACCACGGTCGCCCGACGCGGAGCCGCTCGTCGGTGTCTCGAGTTCGCCGAACGCGAAGGGTTTGGCCGGTTTGATTGCAAGTTGCATCCAGCGCATCGTGGCGATGCGCGAGAGCACCGCCTTGACGACGTCGAAATCCCCCACGCTCACACCGCCGCTCGTGACGATGGCGTCGCACCGCGCCGCCGCATCGCGAAGCACTCGCTCGAGTTCGGCTTCGTCGTCGGCGACGATGCCGAGATTGACGACCTCGCAACCGTCGCGACGCAGGACGTTGTGCAGAGAGGTGAGGTTGCTCTCGCGGATCTGGCCGCGGCGCAGTACCGATCCGACAACGACGAGTTCGTCACCCGTCGACAGCAGGGCGACCCGCGCCGGTGGGTGGGCAAGAACCGTGCGCGCATTGATGCTCGCGAGCACGCCTGCGCCGGCCGGACCGACGACCGTGCCGGCACGAAAGACGACGTCGCCCGTGCGCACGTCGTCGCCCACCGGACGCACCGACGTTCCCGGTGCCACCGCGCGGCGAACGACGACGCGTTGCGGTGACGGGGACTCGGTGTCCTCGAGCATGACGACCGCGTCGGCACCGTCGGGAATGACGGCCCCGGTCATGATGCGAACGGCGGTTCCGGGCTCGCAACGAAGCGTCGGATCGTCGCCGGCGGCGACGGTTCCGACGACGCGCAGTTCGACGGGTGCACCGGCAACGTCGGCGCTGCGCACGGCGAAGCCGTCCATTGCCGTGTTGGCGAACGGCGGAACGTTTTCCGTGGCCACGACGTCGGCGGCAAGTACGCGACCCGGGGTGTCGAGATACGACGTCTCGACTCCCGGGAGAACGTGGCATCGCTCGAGCACGTACTCGCGCGCTTCGTGCAGGGGAATCACCTCCGTGACGGTAGCGGCGGTGGCTCGTGCGAGGCTTGGCGCGTGGCCGGACTTCTCCCCTTTCCCGGTGACGGACTCACGTGGTCGTGGCGCGGACCCGACGACGAGCGTGTACACGGCTCGATCCGCTGGGAGAACGAGGGCTTCACCGTCGAGGGAACGCTCGGTCGCGACGACGCGACATACGTCGTGCGGTTGTCGGCGCTCTTCCGGGTGCAGCAGTTTCTCCTGTTCCGCGACCTCGAAGAACCCGACCTCTGGTTGGCGCGTGATCGTCACGGCCGGTGGGGCGAGGTGAACGGGGCGCACCGCCCCGATCTCGACGGCTGCGACTTCGTCGATCTTGCGCGCACTCCGCTCACCAACTCACTCGTCGTTCGAGCTCTGCCGCTCACGCATCCCGATGCCGCACTCGTGCCGGTGGCGGCAATCGACGTCGAGACGTTGTCGGTCGAGCCGCGCACGGTTCGTTACGAGCGCACGGGCGAGTCGTCGTGGCGCTACGACAGCCTGCTCGTCGGTGCGACCGTTGCCGCCGATGTCGACGCACACGGCGTCGTGACGAACGAGTCGGTCGGTTTTCAGCGCATCAACGAATAGACGAGACGCTTCAACTCGGCGCGCACCGGGTACGTGCTCGAGGGCAAGAGTTGGGAGAAAAAGAGCGCGATGACGTCGTGCTCGGGGTCGACCCAGAACGTCGTCGTTGCCGCACCGCTCCACGAGAACTCGCCGGCCACACTCGGCAGCGCGGTGCGCTCGGGGTCGACGACGACCGCGACGCCGTAGCCGAAACCGACACCCGAGAGATCGTCGCCGAGGGTCACCGGCTCGCCGATCGCGGCGATGTCGACACCTCCGGGTAGTTGGTTCGTCGTCATCGTGCGCACCGTTTCGCGAGATGCGACACGCACACCGTCGAGTTCGCCACCCGCGGCGAGCATCCGTGCAAAGCGCAGGTAGTCGGCCGCCGACCCGATCAGACCTCCCCCGCCGGCGAGGAACTGCGGGCGGCGCCGACCGGAGCGACTCATCGGCTCGGAACGCACCGCGCGGCGCGAGACGGCCTCGGGGACGTACATCGCCGCCAGCCTGTCGGCGCGTGCATCGTCGACCCAGAAATCGGTGTCGTGCATCGCCAGCGGAGCAAGGATCGTGCGCCGCAGGTGCACGTCGAGATCCTCGCCCGTCACCACCTCGATGAGCCGACCGAGCACGTCGGTCGACACCGAGTAGTTCCAGCGCGTGCCCGGTTCGGCGACGAGCGGCAGTCGTGCCCACAGCGCACACGCCGCCGCTACGTCGACACCCTTGGGCACCGAGAACTCGTAACCCTCGCGCCGGTACATCGCGTCGACGGGATGTCGGTAGAGGAAGCCGTACGTGAGACCGCTCATGTGCGTGAGGAGATGACGGACGCGGATCGGTTCGCGCGCGGGATGCGGCTCGCGATCGGCGCCGGTCCACACGAGCGGAGCCGCGAACTCGGGCAGGTGGTCGGCGACCGGGGTGTCGAGCGACAGCGCTCGCGCGGCGCACAGGTTGAGCGCCGCCAGCGACGTCACCGGCTTCGTCATCGAGTAGATCCGCCACAGCTCGTCGCCCCGCACGACACGGCCTGCTTCGCGATCGCTCCATCCGAGGCGCACGTCGCCGACGATCGTGCCGCGCTCGGCGAGCACGAAGTGGCATCCGGCGAGTCGACCGTCGTCAACGTACCGGGCGAGATGCGCCGCGATCGGCGCAAGGTCGGCGTGCAAACGGGTCACCGTTGCGAAAGCCGTTGCGTCAACCACGTGCGCAACGATGCACCGACGTCGGGGCGTGCCAGCGTCCGGTCGATGACGGCCGTGAGCATGCCGAGCGGCGTTCCCGTGTCGTGACGGGTGCACCGTGCAACGACGACGCCGGCACGACCTTCGCGGGCGCGGGCCGCCAGAGCGTCGCTCAACTGCAACTCGCCATTCTTCGCCGGTGTCAATCGTTCGAGGGCGACGAAGATGTCGGCATCCAACACGTACCGACCAACGATGGCGAGGTCGCTCGGCGCGTCGGCAGGGTTCGGTTTCTCGACGACGTCGGTGATCGGCGCGCGTCCGTCGACGAACGGCGCGGCGAGCGATACGCACCCGTACGACGACGTGAGCTCGCGCGGCACGTTCACGACACCGATCGACGACCATCCATGGGTCTCGTGGTCGGCTATGAGATCACGCAACAACGACGAGTCACCCATGAGTTCGTCGGGCAGCAGCACGGCGAACGGCTCGCCGGCAACGGCGTCGCGAGCGCACGCGACCGCGTGACCGAGGCCGCGCGGGGCGTCCTGATCGACGACGACGACGTCGCCGGCGGGGAACGTCGCGTCGATCCACGCGCGCACCGCGGGCTTGTGCCCGCCGGAGATGACGATGATCCTCTCGATCCCTGCGCCGCGGGCCTCGTCGATGACGATCTGCAGGGCGGGCGTGTCGTACACGGGGAGCAATTCCTTCGGTACGGCGCTCGTTGCCGGTCGGAAGCGCGTACCCATCCCGGCAGCCGGGATCACAGCAACGCGCACGGCCACCGGCTCATCGTAGACTTCTCCGCCGCATGCCGACCTACGTGTATCGCTTCATCGACACCGGGGAAACCATCGAAGTACAGCAGTCCTTCGATGACGAGCCGCTGCGCGAGGCGCCGCATCCGAGCGACGGAAAGCCCCGCCCCGTGAAGAAGGTGTTCACCCCGGTCGGAATCACCTTCAAGGGTGGCGGTTTCTACAAGACGGATTCCGCCGGTTCCGGATCATCTGCGGGCACGTCTTCGGGGGCCTCGAGCACCACGACGTCGTCGACCGAGTCGTCGTCGAGCGCTTCGGGGACGAGTTCGTCGGGATCCGGCTCCTCCGCGGGGACGTCGAGCAGCGACTGACCGTCCCGTGTGCGCGCACTCGCGCACACACTGCGCACGTGAACCGGTTCCGTACACACTCTTCCCGCCGCGTTGCCCGCACACTCTCCCGAAGCATGTCCCTCAGCGTGTCCCGCAGCGCTTTCCGTAACGTGTCCCGCACTGCGACTCACATCGTTCCCGAACCGTGCCGGCGGTGGTGTCACCGCATCGAGGCAGTGATCGTCACGAACCGCACCGTACGCCACTTCGTCGTCACCGCGTGCGCGATCGCAGCGGCGTGGTGCTGGTTAAAACTGACGTCAGCGTAAGACTGACGTCAGTGCAAGACGGACGTCAGTGCAAGACGGACGTCAGCGTAAGCCGGACGCCACGATGAGCAGCACGACGACGCCGAGCACGATTCGGTAGGTAACGAACGGCGCGAACGAGCGCATCGTCGCCAACGTGACCAACACGCGGATCGCGAGCCAGCCCGACAGGAACGCGGCAACCACGCCGACGACGAGCGGCGCGACGATGCCGCTTGCCACCCCGCCGCGCAGCACGTCGATCGCTTCGAAGGCTCCGGCCGCCCCGACGATCGGTATTCCGACGAGGAACGACAACCGCACGGCGGCCGCACGTTCGTAACCGAGCAGACGCGCCGCGGCAATCGTGATTCCCGAGCGCGACGTTCCCGGGTTGAGCGCGAGCACCTGCAGACACCCGATGACGAGCGAGTCACGCACACCGAGGTCGTCGCCGGCACGACGGGTCGGTCGTCGATCGGCCCATCCGAGCACGATGCCGAAGACGATGAGCGACACGGCAACGGCGACGGGGCCGCCGAGGCGATCGGCAATGACGTCTCGCAACACGAGTCCGGCGAGACCGGCAGGAACCGCGGAGAGAACGACGAGCCACGCACGACGTGCGACGGGATCCTTCACGGCACGCGACGGTGCGACGACGGATCGCACAGCCGCACGCGCGAGCGGCACGAGATCGCCGCGCATCGCGACGACGACGGCAGCGAACGTACCGACGTGGAGCGCGGCATCGAACGACGTCGCATCGGCTTCGGTGGCGAACGTCTGCCAGTCGAACAACCACGGAACGAGTGCGAGGTGTCCGCTCGACGACACGGGCAGGAACTCGGTGAGACCCTGCACGACGCCCAGCACGAGGGCTTCGAACACGGAGAGCATCGGCGGCTCAGGTACCGCTCAGCGTCACGTCACCGATGACGAGCGTGAGACCTGCCGCGCGCATCGGCAGCCACTCGACGTCGTTGCCGATCGCGACGATGTCGAGGAGCATGCGCTGCAAGGTGCTCGCAATGGTGAACTCGCGCACCGGTCCGGCGAGTGCACCGCCCGAGATGAGCATTCCCGCCGCACCCGTCGAGAAGTCGCCCGACACGGGGTTGACGCCGCTGTGCAGACCCGACACGTCCTGGATGAGCACACCGTCGTCGATGCCGGCGATGAGCTCGGCCTGTCCCCGCGTGCCGGGCAGAACCTGCATCGCCAGGCAGCCGACGCCGGGACTCGATGCGAAGCCGCCGCGCGTCGCGTTGCCCGTCGAGCGGGTGTTCATCCGTCGCGCACTGTACGAGGAGTGCACGTGCATCTTCAGTTCTCCGCGGTCGATGAGCACGTTGCGCCGCGCCGCGAGCCCTTCACCGTCGATGTCGGTGGCGGTGTACGCAAGTGAGTTCGTCGGATCGTCGACGATCGTCAGTTGCGACGTGGCGACGACCTCGCCGATGCGATCGGCGAAAATGCTGCGTCCCTTGGCGACGTTCTCGCCGCTGAACGCGCTCGAGAGGATTCCGATGAACTGTGCCGTGACGTAGGGATCGAGCACGATCGTCGTGCGACGACTCGACGGCTTCGTTGCACCGAGAAGTCGCGTGGCGCGGTCGGCGGCATCGCGGGCGGCCTTGCCGAGATCGAGCTCGCGCGGCGAATCCCCGACGGAGAACCCGAATCCGGTCTGCGTCTCGTCGCCGTCGTCGGCGAGCGTCGCCACCGACACGTAACACGAGTTGCCGCGACCGCTCACCCGGATACCGGTGGTCGTCGCGAACGCCTCCTCGCTCCAGTCGTCCTCGTAGTTCGCTTCCTCCGTGCGCACGCGTGGGTCGGCGGCGAGCGCACGCTTTTCGAGTTCCTTCGCCATGTCCACCTTGCCGTCGGTGGGCCAGGCGGCAAGTTCGTCGTTCCACAACACCTGGGGAATCGGCGCGACACCGTCTGGCTCGGCGAGTCCGGCGTACGGGTCGACGGTGCCGTAGCGCGCGTTGTCCCGCGCTTGGGCGAGCACGTCGGCAATGACCGACTCGTCGAGACTGCCGGCGTACGCGGTTCCGGTGCGACCGTCACGAATGACGCGGATTCCCACACCCTGACTTTGCGCCGACACGAAGTGCTCGACGTCGCCCTCGTACACGCGGATCGAGGTGTCGCCGCCGCGACCGACGACGGCTTCGATCTGCTCCCCCGTGGTCGCCTGCGCAACGATGCGGTCGGCGATTTCTTGCAGGTCGGGGACGTCGGTTCTCACCACGTCACCTGGTCGCACGTCGACGCGGGAACCGCGGATGCGGCATTCGTCATGCGGCGGTGCCGCCGATGGTCATCGCCTTCACGCGCAGCGTCGG
>JBIIDI010000052.1:0-11274 GCA_044238425.1 Ilumatobacteraceae bacterium | reverse complement strand
CATCGGGGTCGGCTCCGGGTTCCATCTGCACGACGACGAGAATCTCCTCCTCGCCGATCTCCGACGGGACGCCGATGGCGGCCGACTCGTGGACACCGGGGATGTCGTTGATGACGAGTTCGACCTCGTAGGCCGACACGTTCTCGCCGCGACGACGGATCGAGTCCTTCAAGCGTCCGCGGAACGTGAGGTAGCCGTCGGCATCGAGCGAACCCGCGTCGCCAGTGTGGAACCACAGGTTGCGCCACGCTTTCACCGTCGCCTCGGGCATGTCGAGGTACCCGCCGAAGAAGATGCCCGGGATGCGGTTGCGCACGACGATCTCACCGGTGACCCCCGGCGGCAAGGTGTTGCCGAGCTCGTCGTGGATCTCGAGCTCGGTGTCGGCAACGACGCGACCGCAGGTGCCGACACGACGGTTCGCATCGTTGGTGAACGTCACCGCGCCCTGCTCCGTCGAGCCGTACAACTCGTACACGCGCAGACCGAAACGCTTCTCGTAGCCATCCCAGATCTCGGGCGGCATGCCGGCGCCGTACGCGAGGCGCACCGAATGGTTCGTGTCGTCGGGCTTCGCGGGCTGGTTCCAGATCATCATCGGCACGGTGCCGAGGTAGTGGATCGCGGTGATCTTCTCGGCCCGGCAGATGTCCCAGTACTTCGACGCGGAGAACTTGCGGTGCACGACGGCGCGTCCGTTGAGGATCATTGCGACGAGCACCGACACGTATCGCGCGGCGATGTGGAACAAGGGAAACGTCGTGTACACGACCTCGCCCTCGCGCATGCCCGGGTTGTCGATCATTGCATGGGCGAGGCGGAAGTTGGCGCGGTGGTTGAGCACGACACCCTTCGACACGCCGCTCGTGCCCGACGTGAAGAGCACGACCGAGGTGTCCTGCGGCGCCAGTGCGGGGGCGACGTACGACGCGATGCCCGGATGATCGAGGGGAACGTCCTCGACGTCGATGATCGGTGGCAGGCGATCGGCAACCGGGTCGACGAGGTGGCGGAACTCGCGGGCGACGACGAGCAGCCCGCAACCGGCACGCTTCACGATGTCGACGAGCAGATCGCTCTTCAACTCGACGTTGAGCGGCACCTCGAATATTCCGGCGATCGCGCAGCCGAACCACAGATCTATCGCCGACGGCGAGTTGGCGATCATCGTTGCCACGCGCGTATCCTTCACGAGACCGCGCTCGGCGAGGTGCAGTGCGACCGAAGTGGCCCGTCGCAGGCTCTCGCCGTAGGTGAGCTCGGAGTCGTCGAAGCGAACGATGACGTGGTCGGGGTGGGTCGTCGCGCGCGATCGCAGCAAGTCGCCGAGAACGTGCGGGCCGTCGTAACGCAGGCTCATCGGCGGTTACTTCGCCTCGTCGGTGGCGCGCAGTTGTGCCGCCATCTCGTCGTGGCTGCGCCGACCCGGGTGGCCGTAGTACCACTCGCGGCGGATCTTGTCCCACTCCGGTACGGAGTCGAGCGCCGACAGCACGCGCTTCTTCACGCGCCAGCCGTCCTTCGTGCGCACGAGCTCGTCGACGTGGCGTGCCCACAGGTGCCAGGTGTCGTCGCTGCCCGCCATTCGGTGGAAGGCGTAGATGTACGTGAGGGCCGACGCACGGTCGCCGTCGATGACGGCGCGGTGGTTCGTGATGTGGTGGCTCGTGTGCCGGTACTGCAGAAGGATCCGTCCCAGTGCGCGGGCGATCTTGCGCGGACCGACGTAGATCTTCCCCGTCATGAAATCACCCTCGGCGTCGTCGGTGAAGATTTCGGCCGCGCGAAACGGATCGAGGCGGTCGACGTGGTCGAAGTAATGGCACATGAGGCCGTGAATCTCGCGCGCATCGACGAGTTCCCGCAGTTGTTGCGGCGTCGGAGAACCGTCTTGCGCATTGGCGATCGCATTGCCGTTCATCTTCGTCCCCCTGCTCGTGCACGCGGCACGCGTTGCGACACTCGTCGGTGTCGCCGCCTCAGGCTAGGTTCTGTGCCGATGATCGTTCCACTCGAAGAGATGCGCAGCATCATCGGACATCGTTTCCCGGGTGGCACGTACCGCATCGAGCATTGGGAGAACTTCCTCATGCACGACGTCATGCTCGTCGAGCAGAGTCCGGACAACGTCGCCCATCCGCTGTACTTCTTCCACCTGCCGATTGCCGGGCTCGGTGTGACGATCCAGGACATCTTCGCTCTGTGCCGTGCCGATTCGCCCGACGCCGTGCGCGCGGGTGAATACGTGTGGGAAATCGAACGCCCGTTGCGCGAGGACCGCACGTACCGAGTGAGCGGTGAGGTCACGGACGTCGTGCGCAAGGAGGGCAAGCGCGGCGGGATCATGGACCTCGTCACGTTCGTCACCGAAATCACGGATGTCACCGACGGCGAGTCGAACGCACCGGATGCCCGGATCAGCAACATGTGGATCTTCTTGCGGAGTGCGGCATGACGACCGTTCCGCAACCCGGCGACAGCCTCCCGACGTGGACCGTCGAGTCGGTTCCCGTGGAGAAGATGAAGATCCTCGCTGCGATCCTGCGCGACCCGAACTCGATCCATTGGGACCGTGATGCCGTCGCTGCCAAGGGTTACGGCGACAAGGTGATCAACCAGGGTCCGATCAACCTCTGTTACGTGACGAACATGCTCGAGGCATGGGCCGGAGTGGGTTCGTTGCGCCGACTCGTCGCGCGCTTCACGGCGAACGTCGTCGAAGGCGACCACGTGACCGCCGGCGGCACGGTTACCGCCGTGCGCACCGACAACGGGCGCATCTTCGTCGACTGCGACGTATGGCTCGAGCGTCGTGGTGTCGGGCGCGCCGTCGAAGGCAGCGCCACCGTCGAACTCACCGGGTAACTCGCCGGCGTTCGCTCACGCTGTCAGCGTGCGCGAACACCCCGAATTTCTTCGATGGCGCGGATCATCGTGCCGATGATGTCGTGATGCGGCGTCGGAATGCCGTGCAGGCGGCCGCGACGGGCGATTTCGCCGCACATCGCGTCGATCTCCGTGCGCCGTCCTTTGGCGACGTCGACGGCCATCGATGTTTGGTGCGCACCGACGCTCGAAAACGTCGTCATTGCGTGCTGCCACGTGTACTCGGCATCGATCGACACGCCCTCGGCGACGGCCACCGCGATGATCTCGTCGAACATCGCCCGCAGGAGCGTCGTTGACGAGCCGTCGCCGAGCAGATCGGCGACGGTGCACCGCAACGCGGCGGTGAGCGGGGCGGCGGTCGCGGCGAGGCACAGCTTCTTCCACACGACTCCGTCGATCGACTCGCGCACGTGGGTCGGCAGGCCCGCACCGGTGAGCAGTGCGGCGGCTGCGTTCGCCCGAGCGAGGAGGCCGGCGTCGGCATTCAACTCGGTGCGTACCGGTGCGCACTCGGTGAGCGAGGCACCCGATGCGGTGATCGGTGACAAGGCGACGCGTCCCGGTGCGAGCAGCTCGGCTCCCGAGGTCGTCGTTCCGCCGAGCACACGGCTCTCGCCGAGTACGTCGGCGAGAGCACGGTCGTTGCCGAGACCGTTCTGCACGGTGACGACGACGGCATCGTCGCGCAACGCGTGACGTACGGACGCCGCGGCATCGCGGGTGGCGAACGACTTCGTGAGCACGATGACG
This sequence comes from Ilumatobacteraceae bacterium, assembly GCA_044238425.1. GTDB lineage: Bacteria > Actinomycetota > Acidimicrobiia > Acidimicrobiales > Ilumatobacteraceae > F1-60-MAGs027. Next base: position 7,635 of record JBIIDI010000052.1, on the reverse strand, counting down.
AGAGACACGTCGCGCAACGTCGACGGATCCGTCGTTGCGGCGGGGTGTACGACCTCGGTGCGATCGTCGGGGAACTGCAGCGTGAGACCGTTGTCGGCCACCGCCGCCATGTGGGCCGCATTGACGTCGACGAGCGTGACGTCGTGGCCCGCCCGTGCGACAAGTCCGCCGAACATCGAGCCCATCGATCCGGCGCCGACGACGACGATCATGTCAACGGCTCACTTCGCCGGCCGACCGGCAATGATGCCGATCGATGCCGGCAGCCATGCAGCGACACCGGCATGGGGGATGGCGCACACGCACGCCTCGACGAGTTGTTCCTCGGTCGCACCCTTGGCAAACGCACCGCGCGCATGCACCTCGACGAACAATGGTTGGTAATCGGCGGCGTTGACGACGACGAGCACGATTTCCATGTAGTGCGCCGGCAGCACCGAATCGTCGAGACCGGCCTGGCGCAACAGGTGGTACGCGCGCATCCCGGGTACGCACCGGTCGAGCAGCAGGGCGACGCGCTCGGGCACGGTGCCGAACACGCCGGTGAAGTAGTCGCGAATCGAGTCGCTCGTCGGGTCGAGGGTGATCGATTGCTGGCCCGGGAGCACCGACGTCGGCACCGCACGTCCGCTCGCCGCCAGGGAGGAGAGGAGTTCGTCGCCGATGTGCGCACCGCGCGAGAGCACGAGATCGACGGCGATTGCCGCTATTGCTTCGGGTGTCGCACCGGCGTCGCAAGCAGAAGCGATCCACGTTCGTGCCTCGTCGGGTCGACGCTTCACGAGACACGTGCACGCAACGAGCACGTGCTTGAACCACTTCGGCAGCGTCGATGCATCGTCGTTGATGACGCCGAACAGCGCGTCGAGCGCCGCCCCCGTCGGAGGTGACACGCGTGCGAGATCCGAATGGGGATGGGAGGTGTGCGGCGCCATGTCGCGACGATAGCGACCGCCGGGGTGACGGCGGGTATCGTTGCGGTAACCGACGACTCGTTGCATGGGGGAGCGATCACGGATGACCGCACGACTGGCCGCCACATTCGAAGAAGTGATGAAGGGTGGTCCGATGGACCTGCCCGCCTTCTATCGCGAGGCGCGTGAAACGACCCCGATCTTCCGCAGCGATGCCTTCAACGGCTGGGTCGTCACGCGGTACAACGACGCCAAGCGCGTGCTCACCGACGAGGAGTGCTTCGGACCGCTGACGTACGGTGCCGGCTCGTCGATCATCCACGGTCGCACGATCCTCCAGATGGAGGGCGACGAGCACCGCCGCAAGGGTGCGATTCTTGCCCGCACCCTGCGCAACACCCGTCTGCTCGACGGTGTGCAGCGCGACTACACGCGCAAGCTTGCCGATTCGTTGTTCGAGAAGTTCCCGACGACCGGCCCGGTCGACCTCAAGGCGGCATTCACCACGCCGCTGCCGCTCGGTGTCACCTCGTGGGTGATGGACATCCAGGAGGCCCCGAACTTTCGGGCCAACTACGACGCCATCGTCGCCGCCGGTGCATCGAACCTGCGCGGCGACCCGGCCGTCGTCGAACGCGCTCTCGCCGCAAAGACCGAACTCTTCAACTTCATCACCCCGCTCATCGAGGAGCGCCGGGCGAATCCGAAGGAGGATCTCCTCTCCACGTTGTGCAGCGTCGAGTACGAGGGCGACCGCCTGTCGGACGACGAGATCCGTTCGTTCTGTTCCTTCCTCCTCGCCGCAGGCGTCGAGACGACGGACCGTGCGCTCTCGTCGCTCGTGAAGTACCTGTTCGTGTTTCCCGAGTTGTGGCAGCGCCTGCGCGAGGACCGCTCGCTCATTCCCGCTGCCATTGCCGAGGGCCTGCGTTGGGCGCCCCCGGTGCACGCCGTCAGTCGCGGTGCGCGCCGCGACACCGAGATCGGCGGACAGTTGGTGAAGGAAGGTGACCGCGTCGTCACGATGATGGCGAGCGGCAACCGCGACCCCGAGATTTTCGAGGATCCCGACACGTTCAACATCGAGCGATTCGCCGGTCACCCCGACAAGGAATTCAGCGTGAAGGCGACGATTCTCTCCTTCGGCTACGGGCGTCACCTTTGCACGGGGTCGCTACTGGCGAAGATGGAGATGATCGAGTGTCTCGAGATCCTGCTCGACGAGTTCGAATCGGCCGAGTTCACGTCGGGCGTGCCGAACGACATCGGTTACGTCCTGCGCTCGCCCGAGCATCTCATCGTCACGCCGAAGCGCGCGAAGAAGGCGTCCGTCGTCTGAGCGACGGGCTCCCGTGCGTCGGGAGTCGTACCGCGAGTCCGGTCCCGCCAGTACAGAGATCGTCAGTGGGCCGCGGCGCCTGCGGCGGGCACCGTCGGGTCGGCGACGCGCGATACCTCGACACCGAACGCCGTCTGCGTCACCATCGCCGTCAGCGAATCGACCCGCATCTCGGAGGTGAGTAGCGACACGTTCGCTCCGCTCCATCCGTGCGGGAGCACGACGCAGTCGGGGTGCAGCGAATCGTTGAGCGAGGCGGTCATACGGACCGTACCGGTGGGTGTGCGCACGAGGACCTCGTCGCCGTCGGAGACGCCGCGCGCGGCCGCGGCGATCGGGTGCATCTGGGCACGGGCATCGTCGCGCAGGTCGCCGACGGCGGACGGATGCTGCGAGTTGAGATGGCGTAGCTGTCGTTGCGACGTGGCGAGCAGCCCCGCGGGCGGCACGAGCTCGCGCCAGCGGGAATGCTGCTCGAGCAGTTCGACGGGGGCGAGGCGCCAGCGACCTTCGGGGAGCACCCGCTCGCGCACCCAACCGAACGTGCGCTGCATCGTCGCGTAGCGCTCGTTGCGAACCTCGTCGAAGGGTGCGGCTCCGCGTGCGCCGATGTAGGCGAGCACGTCGACGTCGCTGCTCGCCGTCGAGAGCGCCTCGGGCAGCAACGTGGTGCCGAGGTCGTCGGCAAGTCGCGCGGTGATCCACCACATGCTGCGCACGTCGCCGATCGGTTCGACGACGGCGTCGGTGTACTGGGTCGAGGCGTCGAGGTTGAACTGATCGGTGAAGAACGGGATGTCGGCGCGCTCGAGCTGTCCCTTGCAGGGCAGCACGTGCGAGGCGATGTCGGTCGTGTCGGTGTCGACGACGTCGAGCACGACGAGCGCTTCGAGCGACGCAAGTGCGCGCCGCGTGCGCTCGGTGTTCGGGAACGCACTCACCGGGTTGCCGCCGAACACGACGAGGGCACGCAGGTTGCCCGTCTCGATCTCGTCAAGCATCGTCGAACACGGGAACTCGTCGCTCCACAGCGTCACCTCGGGTCGGCTGCGCGGACCCGGAGTTGCGGTGGGTGTCGCCGCGTTCGGTCGCAGGCGCGTGTGCAGTTGGCGGATGAACCCGGGATGGAACCACATGCCGCCCTCGGCGTCGTACGACCCGGTGAGGATGTGCACGACCCATACGAGCCACTCGGTGAGGTTGGCAACGGGGGACATCGTCGTGCCGGTGCCGGTTTGGATCGACACCTTGCCGTGTCGACGGATGGCGGCGACGAGATCACGCAGAGCCTCCGGTGCACAACCCGTCACCTCGGCGGCGAGTTCGGTCGTCCACGGTGCGAGAGCATCGCGCAACGTGGCGAGATCGCCCTGGTGTGCGTGCGCGGCGAGGTAGGCATCGTCGCGGCCGCCGTCGACGAGCAGTTGCCGCGCCACGTGGGCGAACAGCGCGAAGTCGGTGCCGGGTCGCGGTGCGAGGTGACGCGTGGCGAGGCGGGCGCTTTCCGTCGTGCGCGGATCGACGACCCACAGTTCGCGCGGTGCCGCGGCGAGCTCGCGCAGACGCACGACCGGATCGGGGAACGCATTGAGATGTCCGTGGCTGACGACGGGGTTGCTGCCGACGAGCATCGTGAACGTGCATTTCTTGTCGTCGAGCACGGGAACGAGGCCGGGGAAACCCGACATGAGCAGTGACACGAGCGGCTTGCACGGTGTGTCGATGCTCGTCGCGGTGTACTTCGAGCGCGATCCGATCGCGCGCGTGAAGCGTTCGGCGGCCCAGCGTCCGGCTGCATCGAACGACGATGCCGTGGCGAGGTAGGTGCCGACGGCATCGGGGCCGGATTCGGCGATGATGCCCCGCAATCGCGAGGCGACGTCGGCGAACGCGTCGTCCCACGACGTGTCGCGCCAGGCAGAGCCGTGCTTCACCCGCGGCCGCAGAACGCGTCGCTCGTCGTGGTGCCAGCGCCCGAGACTCCGACCCTTCGGGCAGGTGTATCCGCGCGAGCCGGGATGATCGTCGTCGCCCTTCACGGCGACGATTCGGTCGCCGTCAACGACGACACGAACGCCGCACAAGGCGACGCAGAACCGGCAGTAACTGCGCGCCTCGTGCGTCACTGCGAGGTGGCGCCACCGTCGATGGCGATGAATTGCCCCGTGATCCAGGACGACTCGTCGCTGGCGAGAAACAGGGCGAGCGCTGCGATTTCGTCGACGGTGCCGAGGCGTCCCATCGGTACGCGCGCCTTCGAGCGCTCCAGAATCTCGTTGAAACCCGCCGCACCCTGCGAGCGCTTGTCGGCCGCAAAGCCACCCTTTTCCTTGTACGTCTGTTCGACGAGGGGAGTGGGAACGGTGCCCGGGCAGATCGCGTTGACGCGGATGTTGTGCGGGCCGTACTCGACGGCCATCTGCTTCGTGAGACCGATGACCCCGCCCTTGGCGGCTGCGTACGAGGCGATGCCCGGCACGCCGATGAGCGCACCGATGCTCGACTGGTTGACGATCGAACCGCCGCCGGCTTCGATCATCATCGGCAGCAGGTAGCGGCTCGACAGCCATACGCCGGTGAGGTTGATCGCCACGACGCGCGTCCAGCTGTCCATCGTCACGTCTGCGGCACTGCCCGAACCGGCGACTCCTGCGTTCGCGTACACGATCGTCGGGTTGCCGAAGGCCTTCGCGGTCTCGCGCACCATGTTCTCGGCGTCGGTTTCCGACGAGACGTCGGCGCGCAGTGCGATCGCCTTGCCGCCGGCGTCCTTGATCGCTTTCAGCGTGGCGTTCGCACCGTCGAGGTTGTAGTCGACGCACGCGACGCTCGCGCCCTCGGCGGCAAAACGCTTTGCCGCCGCCGCACCGATGCCCGACGCGGCGCCGGTCACGATGGCGATCTTGCCGTTGAGTAGTCCGCTCATGTCATGTCTCCCTGTGTTCGATGTGTGGTTGTTGCGTGCGGTGAGTGCGTTCAGTTGCCGAGATGACGACCGATGTCGGCCTCACGAGCCTCGGTCTTCGGCCAGTGGGTGCGCTTGCGTTCGGCCATGCGGGTCGGCAACTCGCGCAACGGCAGTACGTAGAGGAAGTTCACCTTGCGCTCGCGGAACTTCCAGCCGTCGTTGGTGCGCACGTAGGAGTCGTGGTATCGCAACGCAATCCACACGGTGTCCCCGTCGATCGCCAGTTCGGCGTGCGCGCAGACGATGCCGTGTGCGGCATCGTCACCGTCGAGGAAGATCTCGTGGCTGTGCGGGTAGTGGTAGGTGGGCCCGAACTGGTTCGTGCGCTGTTCGTAGTAGTCGCGCACGGCCTTGCGGCCCGTGATGCGACCGCCGACGGTGTCGAACGTCGAGTCGGGCGCGTAGAGCATCTCGACGGCATCCCAGTCGCGGTCGTCGACGAGGCGACCGTACGCAGCGACGAGCGCCGCGATTTCCTGTCGATCCTCGAGTACGCGGATGCGCTTTTCCAACGAATCACTCATGACACTGCCCCCATGTGCAACCACCCCGACTGCGACGACCGGATCCGGTCATCGCTTGACAATGTACCCCGCCTTGTCGCGGTCCCAGGTATCGGCGGTGACGCCCTCGTCGCGCAACTTGTACTTCTGGATGCGCTGCGACGGCGTCTTCGGCAGTTCGGGCACCCAGCGAACGAACCGGGGTACCGCGAAGTGGGCCATGCGCGTGACGCAGTGGTCGAGCAGCTCGATCTCGGTGAGGCTGAAGCCCGGCTTCAGTACGACCGCGGCCATCACTTCCTCCTCGCCCAACTCCGACGGTGCGCCGTATACGGCCGATTCGAGGACCGACTCGTGGGTGTTGATGACGGCCTCGACTTCGAAGCTCGACACGTTCTCGCCGCGGCGGCGCACGCAGTCCTTCATCCGGTCGACGAAGTAGAGGTAGCCCTCGTCGTCGAGCTTGCCGCGATCGCCCGTGTGGAACCACAGGTTGCGGAAGGCGTTCACCGTGGCCTCCGGCATCTTGTAGTACTCGTCGATCATGATCGACGGCTTCTTCGAGCGCACGACGATCTCGCCGGCGACACCCGCCGGCACGGGGTTGTCCTCGTCGTCGACGATCTGCAGGTCGTAGTACGAGCACACCTTGCCGCACGAGCCGATCTTGCGGTCGGTCTTCGTGTTCTGGGTGGCGATGGCGATCTCCGTCATGCCGTACACCTCGGTGAGGTGCAGGCCGAACCGCTTCTCGAAGGGCTCCCAGATGTCGACGGGGCACGGCGCACCGAACGCATTGCGCACGGGGTTGTCGAGGTCGTCGGGTTTCTCGGGTTGCTTCCACAGCATCATGAGCAGCGCACCCTGGTAGTTGAACGCGGTGATGCCCTTGCGGCGGCAGATGTCCCAGAAGCCGCTCGCCGTGAAGCGCTGGTCCATGACCAATTTCGCATCGGATTCCATTGCGCACATGACGCTCGTGTACTTCGCGTTGATGTGGAACAGGGGGAACGCGGTGTACAGCACGTCGTGCGACTCGTAACCGACGAGCCAGCGAAGGTGACGGGCGAGGTTGAGGTTCGCCTCGTGCGAGAGCACGACGCCCTTCGACGGGCCCGTGGTGCCCGACGTGTACAAAATGACGGACGGCGACGCGAACGTGAGCGTGGGGCGCGGCGGCGCGCCGTCGAGGTAGAGGTCGGACAAACGGTGCACGGTGACGTGCTTCGGGAACGTCGGCACGCCGAGGCCGCGGCCCTCGTCGTGGATGACGACGTGCTCGAGGTCGGGAAGATCGCCCGCCACCTCGGCAATGCGCTCGGCGTACTCCTCGTCGACGACGACCGCCTTCGAGCCCGACTGCATGATGAGGTAGTGGAGGAGGTGACCGCGATTCGCGGTGTTGATCGGCACCTCGAGCACGTTCAACTTGCACATTGCGAACCAGACGTCGACGTTCTCGAGGCTGTTCTTCATCATCAACGCGGCACGGTCACCCTGCTTCAGGCCGAGTGACGTGAGGCCCATGGCGACGCGGTCGCTGTCGACGTCGATGCCGCGGTACGTCTTCGGTCTGTCGACGATCTCGAGGGCGACCTTGTCCTCGTTGCGCGCGGCCTTGTGGCGGATCCACTCACCGATGGTGCGCGGGTCGTCGGGGTTCGGCACCCATGTGTCGCCGAGTGTCATCGTTTCACCTCGTATCCGATGGATTCGCGATCCCAGGTGTCGGTGGTGACACCCTCGGAGCGCAGTTTGTACTTCTCGACGCGCTGACTCGGCGTGCGCGGCAGCGTCGCGACGACGCGCACGTACCGCGGCACGGCGAAGTGCGCCATGCGACCCTGGCAGAAATCGAGCAGCGCGACCGGATCGACGACGAATCCCTCTTTTGCGACGACGACCGCGAGC
>JBIIDI010000165.1:0-2708 GCA_044238425.1 Ilumatobacteraceae bacterium | reverse complement strand
GCCGCATCGGGAACGTGCGCGAGGTGCGGCGCCGCTCCGCGATCGGAGAGCATCGTGCGCTCGCCGTGTTCGTCGACGACGACGACGATCGTGCCCGTCGTCCCTTCGCGCTCGACGAACGTCTCGACTCCGGCGCGGTGCAACGCGGCGAGCAGTCGTTCTCCGGTGTCGTCGTCACCGATGCGTCCGACGAACCGCGATCGTCCGGCAACCGCGGCGGCGAAGTACGCGACGTTGGCGGCACTTCCGCCGCGACGTCGCGACACGGTCGACACCGTGTCGGTGCCGAGATTGACCGGACCGTTGAGATGTACGACGACGTCTTCGACGACGTCACCAACCGCGCACAGCACGGTGGGTGGTGTTACACCGAGAGGAGGTCGCGTGCGCCGGTGTCGCTCGACGGGTGGCGCAACTTGCTCATCGCGCGCGCCTCGATCTGACGGATGCGCTCGCGGGTGAGGTTGAATGCTTCGCCGACTTCTTCGAGAGTGCGGGGCTCACCGCGATCGAGACCGAATCGCAGCGCGAGAATTTCGCGCTCACGCTGGTCGAGCGGTGCGAGCAGGCGGCTGATCTCTTCGGGCAGCAGCGCGGTGGCGGCGACTTCGAAGGGTGATTCGACCGAGCGGTCCTCGACGACGTCGCCGAGTTCGGCATCACCGTCTTCGCGCAGCGGTTCGCTGAGCGACAGCGGCTCAGAGGCGAAGCGCAGTGCTTCGGTCACCTTGTCTTCGGGCATCTCGACTTCCCGCGCCAGCTCCGCGAGGGTGGCGGGACGACCGAACTTCAGCTCGAGGCGCGAGCGGGCCTTCTGCAGGCGGGCGAGGGTGTCACCGGCATGGACGGGGAGACGGATGGTGCGACCGGTGTTTGCGATGCCGCGGGTGATCGCCTGACGGATCCACCAGGTGGCGTACGTGGAGAACTTGAAACCCTTGCGCCAGTCGAACTTCTCGACGGCGTGCATGAGGCCGAGGTTGCCTTCCTGGATGAGGTCGAGGAGGGGCAGACCCGAGGCCTGGTACTTCTTTGCGATCGACACGACGAGACGCAGGTTCGACTGCACGAATTGACGCTCGGCACGTGCACCGTCGCGTGACAATTTTCTCAGCTCGCGGCGTTCGGCGGCACTGACTTCGCCTTCCTTCGCCAACTTCTTGTCGGCTTCCTTGCCGTCTTCGATCGCCTTGGCGAGTCGGACTTCGTCGTCTTTGGTGAGCAGTGCGTATTGGCCGATGTCGGTGAGATAGAGACGGACGAGATCCTCTTCGTCCCTATCGATGCGATCCTTGGCCATTACGTACCCCGCTTATCCCCTGAGTAATGAACAACGCACCCGGTGGGGGTGCGTTGGGGGATAACGATACCGATGGAGACGGATTCCACAACCCGAATCTCCGCCGATTTTTCCGCGAGTTTTTTCCTCCGAAACACGCCGTCGGCCATCGCAACAATTTCGTCATATCGGGTGGAAAAGTTGTGCAAACTTTCCGAACTTGTCCCTACGCTTGGGTCATGTCGAACCCCGTCCTCAATGAAACGACCCTTGCCCGCGTGCGCGAGCGTCACGCGGGAGACGCCGGCTGGGGGATGCCAACATCGGCCCCCGCCACGACAGGAACACCGTCGGGAACATGGGCACCGCCAATCAACGACGGTCCCGTCTCGAAGCACCATGGCGGAGTAATGACCGCAGGTGGTACATCCACCGCAGGTCTCGTTCTCTTCGCGTTGCTGCTCGTTGCCGCCGTCGTCGGCTGGACCTCGGTCGACGAGCCGCAGCCGGGCGCATTGCAAGTTCCGGCATGGCCGATGATCGCCGCGATCGGCGGTTTCATCCTCGCCCTCGTCATGTCGTTCAAGCCGCTCACCGCGCGGTTCCTCGCGCCGGTGTACGCGCTCGCCCAGGGTGCCTTTTTGGGCGCCATTTCGCGGGTGTTTGATGCCCAGTACAGCGGCATCGTGCTGCAGGCCGTCGGCATCACGCTCGGCGTGTTCCTCGTCATGCTCACGCTGTACCGCACCCGCGTCCTGCGGGTCACCAACCGCTACCGGCGCATCGTCGTCGGCGCGACGCTCGGCGTCATGGTGTTTTACCTCGCGTCGTTCGTCATCGGTCTGTTCGGTGTGAACATCTCGTTCATCAACTCGGGCAGTGGTCTCGGCATCATCTTCAGCTTGTTCGTCGCCGGTTTGGCGGCGGCCAACCTCGCACTCGACTTCGAGTTCATCGAACGCGGCGAGCAAGAGGGGTTGCCGCGGGCCATGGAATGGTTCGCCGCCTTCGGGTTGCTCGTCACCATCGTGTGGCTGTACCTCGAGGTGCTGCGACTCCTCGCCAAGTTGCGCGACCGCTAGTCGGCAACGACGTCGGTTGCGTCAGCCGAGGCGTTCGAGCATCAGCTCGATCTCGGCGAGATCGCGTTCGATCTTCGCCAGATCGGGTTCGCTCGATGCGTCGCGCGACGTCACGGGCGTGTTGGCAATGTGCGATTCGGCGTTGCTCATCGGCTCTCAACGTACCGCACGACGATGCGTCACGTGAGTATCGGGCGCTCGCTCGCGAAAGTCGGATGCTGATGCGCCGCTAGCGTCGGTGCACATGCCGAGCACCTTTCCTCCTTTCGACGGTTCCGCACCCAAGCAGCAGCGCTTCGCCGAGCCGCCCGAGATGGGAATCGATCCGGCCAAGCGCTACAGCGCCA
>JBIIDI010000154.1:0-3226 GCA_044238425.1 Ilumatobacteraceae bacterium | reverse complement strand
GTCGGGCCGTCGGGAATCGCCTCGGTGTAGTCGTAGTACTTCGGATCCTGCACCTGACAGAAGTACGGACCGTAGAAGAGTTCCTGGAAGCACATGATCTGTGCCCCTTGCTTGGCGGCATCGCGCGCCGCCTTCTCGTGGGCATCGATCATCGTGTCCTTCGAGCCGGTCCAATTCGTTTGCAACAGTGCGGCTCGAACGATTCGACTCACGATGGAGACTCCTTTGGACGGACACCTGCCACGGGCGGGTGTGTTCTCCGTCACGTTACTCTCAGCGCCGTTCCCTCCACAACAAAAACGCGCCCGTCGCAACGAAGACGGCGAGCGACTGCGGGGAACGCAGGGTCGTGTCGCCCAACTTCCACAGCACGACGACCATGACGGCCAGCGACGCCGTCGTCACCCCGCGCAGGAAGTCGCGCACGACCGGTCGGCGATCGGCGAGGGCGACGATGCGCGGAATGAGGCCGGCAAAGACGAACGACGGCAGGAAGATTCCCGCCGTTGCGGCGACCGCACCCCAGGCGCCCCGTAGCTGCCAGCCGATGAACGTTGCCGTCGTGAACACGGGCCCGGGCGTGATCTGACCGACCGCCACCGCATCGACGAGCACCCGCTCGCTCACCCACCCGCGACCGACGACGTCGGTGTCGAGAAACGCGAGCAACACGTATCCGCTGCCGTAGATGACGGATCCGATCTTCAGGAAGACGAGGAACACCGCGACGAGCGACGGACTCCACGGTGCCCACAGCGGCACGAGAACGGCTGCTCCCCCGGCGGGTCGGGAAAGTGTCGCCACGACGACTCCGGCAACCGCGATGACGAGCAGTTCGGGAACGCCGAGGGCACTCGCGGCAATCGCGTACATCGCAACGGCGAGGTCGCGTACGTTGGCAACCGCGACCGCTCGCAGCGACACGAGCGCCCGCACGATGAGCGCGGCGACGACGGGAACGAGCCACTGACGTGCAAGGTCGATGACGTCGGACGTCACTGCACGTTCGTAGGCGACGGCGACGACCGCGACGATGACCGCGGCCGGAAGGATGAACGAGACACCGGAGACGAGCAGACCGGCTGCGCCGGCACGGCGCGCGCCGAGTGCCATCGCCAACTCGGTGGAGTTCGGTCCGGGCACCAACGAGCACGCTCCGACGAGGCGCCCGAACTCTGCGTCGCCGAGCTCACCGTCGCGCTCGACGAACCGACGCCGCATCATGGCGATGTGCGCGGCGGGTCCGCCGATGCTCGTCGCGCCGAGAAATGCGAACTGGCGGGCCAGGTGCACGAGCACCTGGCGCCGCCGTTGCATGGGATTCAGTTCACCGTGTGGGTAAGACGCAAGTCAAGGTTCTTCGTGACGACCAAGTCACCCTTCGCGCGCAGGGCGAGAGTGCACTCGCCGGCACGCAGGTAACGCACCGTCGTGGATGCTGAACCCTTCGACACGGAGCACACCTTCGGCGACAGGGTGCGAACGTTCACCTTCGCGTCATCGGTCGTTCGCAACGTGGCGTTGCGCACCGCAACGCTCGACCCGACCTTCACCGAGGCACCATCGGCGGCGAGTCCGGTCGGACGCAGGCGAACGGTGGGGTCGATGAGAAACATCAACGGCACGACGGTGTCGAGCGACGGATCGAACAACCCGCGGTGGTCGCGGTACACGAAGATCGAGCAATCGCGCACGCCGCACGGGTACGACACGCCGCCAACGGTGACGCTCTCACGCAAGGTCAACGTGATCGGGGCAGATGCCGGTTGCGAACCACGCGCGCCGTCCATCGTCGCCCAGGCCATGAGGTCGGTCTGCTGGATGCTGCCGTTGCACTTCAGGCCCGTCGTGTCACGCTGCCCGCGCGACGCTTGGTAGCACTGGCGCACGTACACGCCCTGACCTGCGGGAACTCCGGTCAGTGTGACGGTGACCTTCTCACCGTCGAGCAGCGACGCCTGCTTGCTCACCGCGACGGAAACCGACGCCGACGCCGGAACCGCCCCGAAACCGAGGCCGACGATGAGTGACGCTGTCGCAACGAGTGCAACGCGACGGAAGAGACGCACGCCAAGGCGTGCTGCGAGGGGGTTCGTGTGTGAGTTCATGACGTGACGTCTTATCCGAAAGTGACGGGGATGAACACGTCTTGCGTTCGATCGTCCGATCGCGTGTGGTCGGCGAAGGCGACGATGCCGCACGATTCCCTTGTGCAATCAATGTTTGGCGACACGGCCCTGGCGAGGAGCGTGACGGAAAACACTCCGCCGTCACCGTAAGGAATCGGCAACCCGGCGGCGTATCCGGGCGGGTTTGACGAAATCCAAATCGACTGCGGCGAAGAGCCGTCGATGTTGATGCCGCCGACGCACCGACGACCCAGTACCTGCGGCTGGTTGCACACTGCGACATAGATGCCCTTCGAGACGTCGAAACCCGAACCGCGCACCGTCACGTTTTCGCCGTCGGGATTCAGTCGGGTGGTCGCGCTGACGACGAGTCGCGCCCGCGATGCCGGTGCAGAAGTGCCAGGAATCGTTGTCGAATTGACGACTGCGGTCGCTGCGGATGAGGAACCAGCCGCGACTGTCGACGACACTTCCGGCGCGACGTTCGACGGTGCGCTTGACTCCGGACTCGGTGTGCTCGACGTTGTCCCGACGAGCGTCGACTCAGGGACCGTCTCGGCAGCTACCGTCGTCGAAGGTGCTGATGACGCAGTGGCAGTCGGCCCGTTGGCCGTCGCCGGGAGCGCGTTTTCGCCGGTCGAACATGCCGTCACGGCAAAGTACATCCATACTCCGAGCCCGATGCGCACGAGTGTGCGGTGATTGCACCGATGGCCGCGAACCAACTCCATGCCCTTACTCTTATCACCGATGCAACGATTCTCACGACGTCTCGTTGCGATCGGCACGGTCGCACTCGTCACGATGACGACTGCATGCGGGGGAAACTCCGACACGACTGCCTCGTCAACGGACACGGTTGCACCATCGCAATCTCCCGCATCGGCGTCGGAGGCTCCTGTCATCATCGACTCGGCCGACGTCGCCCTCCCCGTTCTGCCTTCCCGTGCACCGGTCCTACCGGCCGAGGTCGTCGGAGCGGACGACGTGGCGGTGCGCGTCACCGACGTTTCGCGGATCATCGTGCTCAACGGTGCCATCGCCGAGATCGTCGTTGCCCTCGGCTTTGCCGACGCGATCGTCGGCCGTGACGGAAC
>JBIIDI010000153.1:0-3235 GCA_044238425.1 Ilumatobacteraceae bacterium | reverse complement strand
TTGGCGATGACCATTCGCTGAATCTGGTTGGTTCCCTCGTAGATCTGGGTGATCTTCGCGTCGCGCATCATGCGCTCGACGGGGAATTCCTTCGTGTAGCCGTAGCCACCGAGGAGCTGCACACAGTCCGTCGTCACCTTCATGGCGACGTCGGAGGCGAAGGCCTTCGCCATGGCGCCGAGCTTGGAGAGATCCTTCGTCGGATCACCGGCGTCGACCGTGGCGCACGCGCGGTAGACGAGCGTGCGGGCCGCTTCGACCTGCATCTCGGCGTCGGCGGCGATCCACTGCAGGCCCTGACGCTCGGCGAGCGGCTTGCCGAACGTGCTGCGCTGCTGCATGTAGTTGACGGCGTAGTCGATCGCACCCTGGGCGATACCGACGGCCTGTGCACCGATGGTCGGGCGGCTGCGGTCGAGGGTGTGCATTGCGATCTTGAAGCCCTGACCGACGTCACCGATGCGGTTCGCGTCGGGAACGCGCACGCCGTCGAGACGGATGACGCCGGTCGGTGACGACTTGATGCCGAGCTTGTGCTCGAGCTTTTCGACGACGACGCCCCAGTCGGCCTCGACGAGGAACGCGGTGATGCCGGTGTGGCGGTCACCCGAGGTGCGGGCGAACACCGTGTACAGGTCGCTGATTCCGGCGTTCGTGATCCAGCACTTCGAGCCGGTGATCACCCATTCGTCGCCGTCGCGCACCGCGCGGGTCGTCATCGACGCAACGTCGCTGCCCGCGTCGGCTTCGGAGAGACCGTACGAGGCCTGCGACTCGCCGCTGCAAATGCGCGGCAGGTACTTCTTCTTCAGCTCTTCGGAGCCGAAGTTGATGACCGGCAACATGCCGAGCTTGGAGATGAGGAACATGAGGCTCGTGCTCGCGCACACGCGGGCGAGCTCCTCGGCGACCATCGCCTGCGTGACGAGCGACGAACCCTGTCCGCCGTACTCCGAGGGATAACTGAGCGACAGGAGGTCCATCGACTTCAGCAGCTCGAACGCTTCCCAGCTGAACTTCTCCTCCTCGTCGGCCTTCGCAGCGAGGGGTGCGATCTTTTCCTCGGCGAAGCGGCGCATCACCTCGCGAAACTCGAGTTGGTCGTCGTCCAGGGAGAACATCCGCTCGGTCATTTTCGTTCCTTTCGGTAGTCGTTGTGCTTGCGGGAAATCGTGGTGATCACTTCTTCGCGTAGTCGTAGAAGCCGCGTCCGGCCTTGCGACCGAGGAGACCCGCATCGACCATGCGGTTGAGCAACGGCGGCGAGGCGAACAGCGGTTCCTTGAATTCGGCGTAGAGGCTTTCGGCGACCGCCATCGTCGTGTCGAGACCGATGAGGTCGGCGAGGCGCAGCGGTCCCATCGGGTGCGCGCAGCCCTCGACCATGCCGGTGTCGATGTCCTCGGCCGATGCGTACCCCGATTCGAGCATGCGGATGGCGGAGAGGATGTAGGGCACGAGCAGCGAGTTGACGATGAACCCGGCACGGTCCTTGGCGAGAACGACGCGCTTGTTCAGGTTCTTTTCGGCGAAGTCACGGGCACGGCGCACCGTGTCGTCGGACGTGAGCAGCGAGGGCACGACCTCGGCGAGGCGCAGCACGGGAACCGGGTTGAAGAAGTGGATGCCCACGACGTGCGACGGACGGTTCGTCACCATGCCGAGCTTCATGACGGGGATCGACGAGGTGTTCGTGGCGAGGATGGTGTCGGGCCACTTGATGACCTTGTCGAGCTGACGGAAGACTTCGGTCTTCAGTGCCTCGTCCTCGATGACCGCCTCGATGATGAGGTCGCAGTCGGCGAGGTCGCTCAACTGGGTGGTGTACGACAGATTCTTCGTGACGGTGTCGTACTCGGCCTGGCTGATCTTGTTCGCCTGGAGCGCCCGGTCGATGGAGTTCTTGATCTTCACCTGGCCGCGCTCGACCGCGCCGGCATCGACCTCGCGCACGATCGTGGGAACGCCCGACTTGGCGCACACCTCGGCGATTCCCGACCCCATGAGGCCGCAACCAACGACCCCCACCCGGGTGATCCCGTGATCAGCCATGCCGGTCTTCCTTTCCGTTGACAACGCGTACAAGCCTACCGATGGTCATGCCCATCGGCGAGCGCAGCTCGCATGACGGTGCCGTTCAACGGTGTCGTTCAACCACGCCCGTTGACGACACAGCTCAGCGACTGCGCACGGTGCGCGCAATGCGCACGGCGAAGCGCACGAGGAAGTACGCCGCGGCGAGGATGACGACCCACTGCAGGTAGCTGACGTACGCCTCGACGCGTTCCCACTGGTCGCCGAGCACGGCACCCGCACCGATGAGTGCGACATTCCAGATGGCGCTGCCGAGTGCCGTGTACAGCACGAACGGCACGAGCGTCATGCGACGGAACCCCGCCGGCACCGACACGACCGAGCGAATGATCGGCACGCAGCGTCCGGCGAACACGGCGATCGCCGCGCGACGGTCGAACCACTCTTCGGCACGACGCAGGTCGGTGGGGCTCACGCCGAGGAAGCGGCCGAAACGCTCGACGATGCGCCGCAAGCGATCGGGGCCGATCGCAGCGGACACTGCGTACAACACGAGTGCACCGACGACGGACCCGATCGTCGCGGCGACGACCATGACGACGACCGACGCGTCACCGCGCTGTGCGACGAAGCCGGCGAACGGAAGGACGATTTCCGACGGAATCGGCGGGAAGAGATTCTCGATGACGACGAGCATCGCCACGCCGACGTAGCCGAGCGACTCGACGACGTCCTGCACCCATGCGGCGAGGTCACCGAGCATCGTCGATCCCCCGCTGCGCAATGGTGACGATCAGATGCGGCTCAGTTCCTTGCGGTTCTTGAACTTAGCTGCGCGGTAGTCCTTGTTCATCAGCGCGATGACGTCGATGGAGATTTCCTTCGGGCACGCCGCGGAGCACTCGCCGTGGTTGGTGCACGAGCCGAACTGCTCGTCCATCACCTCGACCATCGCCTCGGCGCGGCGGTAGCGCTCGGCCTGTCCCTGCGGAAGCAGGTTGAGGTGCGCGACCTTCGCCGCAGTGAACAGGTTCGCCGCACCGTTCGGGCAGGCGGCGACGCACGCGCCGCAACCGATGCACGCCGCCGAGTCCATCGCCGCATCGGCGACGGGCTTCGGAATCGGGATGAGGTTGGCGTCGGGAGCACCACCGGTCGGCGCGGTGATGTAACCACCGGCTTCGACGATGCGGTCGAACGC
>JBIIDI010000051.1:0-11612 GCA_044238425.1 Ilumatobacteraceae bacterium | reverse complement strand
TCGCGGGTCATGGCATGACGGTACCAGTGCCTCCGCGTCGCTCGCGGGGTGCGCAGCGTTGCACATCCGTCACGCTCGCATTCGTACACTGCGAGCCATGATCACCCCCGAAGCCGTCGAGGAACTCATTCACCGCCGTTCGAGCAGCTTGTCGATCGACCGCGAGCGTCCCGTCGATGACACGCTCATCGACCGCCTCGCTGCGGTCGCACAGGCTGCACCGAATCACGGCAAGACGCGACCGCTGCGCATTGCCGCCGTGCGGGGCGACGCCCGTCTCGCGCTCGGCAATGCCATCGGCGACGCGATGGCGGCACGCGGCGACGCCGAGAACCGCGTGGAGAAGGCGCGTACGAAGTACACGCGCGCACCGCTCGTTCTCGTCGTTGCGTCGGCGGCGGGTGAAGACGAACACGAGTCGCGCGAGAACGAGTACTCGGTCGCCGCCGGCATGCAGAATGCGCTGCTCCTGCTCGAGTCGATGGGTCTCATCTCGCTGTGGAGTTCCCCGAACGAGGGATGCAACGACGCGATCACGTCGTTTTGCGGGTTTGCCCCGACGGATCACGTAGTGGGCATCTTCTACGTCGGATGGCCGCAACGCGAGCTGCCGCGCAAGGAACGCCCCGCACCCGTCGTCGTTCGCCTGGGGGAGTAGCGCGAACCGCGCCCGACGCGGGGCATGACTAACGTGACCGACATGACGGCCCCGCGATTGCACGGGGGCGCCGCTACGGACGAGTCGCTGAACCTCACGATGTCGGCGCGTGCCGTTCCCGTCTACGACGCCGTGCGACGCTTCGTTGCCGACGTGGTCGAACCGCGCACCGCCGAGTTCCATCAACTCGGCGCGGGTCGGGCGGACAGATGGTCGTACACCGCGGCACAGCTCGAACTTCTCGAGTCGTTGAAGAGCGCGGCACGCGATGCCGGTCTGTGGAACATGTTCCTTCCCGCGTCGTCGGGTGGCGCGGGTCTGTCGAATCTCGACTACGCCTACGTCGCCGCCGAACTCGGTCGCAATCCGATCGCGTCCGAAGTGACGAACTGCAGTGCGCCCGATACCGGGAACATGGAAGTTCTCGAGCGCGTCGGCACGGCGGAGCAGAAGAAGCGGTGGCTCGAGCCGCTGCTCGCAGGCGAGATTCGTTCGGCGTTTGCCATGAGCGAACCCGGAGTCGCTTCGTCGGACGCGCGCAACGTGGCGTGTCGCGCGGTGCTCGACGGTGACGAATGGGTGATCAACGGCGAGAAGTACTACATCACGGGGGCCGGTGATCCGCGCTGCAAGGTGCTCATCGTCATGGTGCTCACAAGCCCCGATGCCGCGTCGTACAACCGGCACTCACAGATACTCGTGCCGATGGACACGCCCGGCGTGCAGATCGTCGGCGCGATGGAAGTGTTCGGCGAGGATGACGCGCCGCACGGACACATGCACCTGAGGTTCGACGACGTGCGAGTGCCCGCGGCCAACGTGTTGCTCGGCGAGGGGCGCGGTTTTGAAATCTCGCAACTGCGTCTCGGACCGGGGCGCATCCACCACTGCATGCGCTCGATCGGTGCAGCCGAGCGGGCACTCGACTTGATGGTTGAGCGCGGACTCTCACGACATGCGTTCGGCAAGCCGCTCGCCTGGCTCGGAAAGAATCCCGAGATCATCGCGAAGGCGCGCGTCGAGATCGAGGCGATGCGACTCATGGTGTTGCGCGCCGCACGGGCAATGGACGTGCTCGATCCGAAGCAGGCCCGGTTGTGGGTGAGCGCAGTGAAGGCGATGGTCCCCGAGAGGGTGTGCAACATCATCGACGAGGCGATCCAGATTCACGGCGCAACCGGGACGTCCCAATGGACGCCGCTCGCGCGCTTGTACGCCGCCCAGCGAACGTTGCGTCTCGCCGACGGTCCCGACGAAGTGCACTGGCACGTCGTCGGCCGTGCGGAGATCGCACGCCACGAAACGGACCGTTCCGCCGGTGCGGCCGAACGTGGCACGATGGGGACATGACGACCTTTGCGCGACTGCGCCGCCTGAACGTTGCCGCGGCGATCCTTCACCTCGGGCAAGCCGTTGCCGTGGCGGCACTGGCCAACGACTTCGCACTCCCCGTCACGGGTTTCTACTGGAACGACGTCCCGAGCGGTGAGCTCGACCCGTCTCGCCTCGTACGGGAGTTCGACATTCCGATCGCATGGGGGGTGTTCGCGTTCCTCTTCCTGTCGTTCTTCTTCCACGCGATGGTGTCGTTCGGTCCGGGCCGCCGCGTGTACGAGGCCGAAGTGACGAAGGAGCAGAACCGTTTCCGCTGGGTCGAGTACTCGCTGTCATCGACGGTGATGATCGTCATGATCGCGATGGTGTTCGGCGTCACCGATCTCGCCGCGCTGCTCGGGCTCGCGGGGTCGAACGTGGCGATGATCCTCTTCGGTTGGATCATGGAAGTCGTCAACGAACCCGGAACCGCCGTGTGGTGGACACCTTTCTGGTTCGGGTGCATCGCCGGCATCGTTCCGTGGATCGCATTGTTCTTCTACGTCATCGGACCCGGTTCGAACACACCTTCGTTCGTCTACGGGATCTTCGTCAGCTTGTTCATCTTCTTCAACCTGTTCGCACTCAACCAGTGGTTGCAGTACCGCCGCGTCGGCAAATGGGCGTCGTACGCCTACGGCGAGCGCGTGTACCTCGTACTCAGCCTCGTGGCAAAGTCACTTCTCGCTTGGCAGATCTTCGGCAACACCCTCGCGGTGTGAAAGGCAGCATCCCGTGAACGTTTCCGCACAGCGAATGTTCAACATCTCTGCGTTGTCCGAAACGGTCTCGGGTCCGGGGTTTGCGGTGACGGTGCCGCAACACGTCGCCGCCCGCGGCAAGCGCGCCTTCGTCGTCACCGATCCCGGTGTGCGTTCGGCCGGCATCGTCGATCCGATCGTCGCCGCTCTCGAGCAGGCCGGCATCGCCACCCGCGTGTTCGATGAGGTGTCACCGAATCCGACCGACGTGAACGTCGCCGCCGGAGTGGCGGCCGTGCGCGACTTCGGCCTCGAAGGCACCGTCGTCGTACTCGTCGGCGGGGGATCGGTGATGGACTGCGGCAAGTACGTCGCACTTGCCGCCTCGAACGACGTGGCGAATCTCGATCTCGCTTTCGCTCCCGACCTCGATGCGAACGATCGCATCGACTTCACCACGCTCGCGCCGAAGCGGCAGGCGACGGTCAACGGTCTGCCGACGATCGCAATTCCCACCACGTCGGGCACGGCGAGCGAAACGAACGGCGGCGGTCTCATCACCGACACGCGAACGAACCCTGCGGTGCACCGCAAGCTCACCTTCACCCATCCGTCGATCGCGCCGGTCGTCGTCATTCTTGATCCGACGGTGACGACGGGTATGCCGCCGCGTGGCACCGCGGCATGCGGAATGGACGTGCTCACTCACGCGATCGAGGCGTACACGTCGGCGAATTCGAACCCGTTCGCCGATGCGCTTGCGCTCCATGCGATCCGACTCACCGGTGAGTGGTTGCCGCGTGCGGTTGCCGACGGCAAGGACCTCGAGGCCCGTGCGCAGTTGCACATTGCCGCGCACCTCGCCGGTCGTGCGTTCTCCTCGGGTCCGCTGCTCGGTCTCGTGCACGCAACCGGCCATCCCATTTCCGGGCAGTTCCACCAGGCCCACGGCCAGACGTTGGCGACGATGTTGCCGCACGTCATGCGCTTCAACCGCGACGTCGTCGCCGAACGGTATGCCGACGTCGGTTCGGCGCTCGGCGCCGAGCACGACCCGGATGCCGCGATAGCAGCCGTCGAGCGACTGTCGGCGACCGTCGGCACGAACAAGACCCTCGGCGAGTTGGGTGCATCACGCTCGAGCATCGATGCGCTCACCGTCGACGCATTGCGCGACCTCATCATCCTCAACACGCCGCGGTATCCGACGCGCAGCGAGGTTGCAGCGCTGTACGCAGCAGCTCTCTAGACGCTGAATACCTCGCGCCGGACGATGTCGGCAAGCGTCGTCCAGTGTGCGGCGAGACCCGGGTGCAGCTCGTAGGTGCCGACGACGTCGAGCGGAACCCATTCGACATTCGAACTTTCGTGGTTCGCGGCATATGCCCCCGCGTCGTCGTTACACGTCGCGATGACCGTGTCGTAGCGCCAGTTGCCGTGGTCGTCACCGAAGACGTGCACGACGTTCACCCGCGTCGGATCGATCCCCACTTCCTCCTGCGCTTCGCGCAGCGCGGCATCGCGAACGTCCTCGTGGGAGTCGCGTGCTCCTCCCGGAAGTGCCCACGTGCCACCGCCGTGCGTCCAACCCGCGCGCAACTGCAAGAGTGCGTGCGGCGACGCCATGTCGAGGCGCACGAGCAACAAACCCGCAGCTCCGTGCCGGCCCCAGTGGTCGAGGCCGCACGTGCAGCGCACGAAGCCGTCGCCGTCCCGATGTGCCATGGCGGTTAGTGCACGACCTCGGCAGTCGACCCACCCCGAACGTGCCAACGCGATCCTGCAAGCATCCGCGAAGCCGACACGAGGAAGACGATGGCAACTCCGGAGATGACGAAACTCACGGTGCGACCGTACGACTCGTACGTGAAGCCGGCGAGGGACGACGAGATGCCACCGGTCAGCGTTTGTGCGCCACCGAGCAGTCCCTGCGCCCCGGCCTGGCGCTCGGTCGGGGCAACCGAACCGACGGCGACTCCCGCTCCGGTCACCGTCATGCCGTCGTTCGTCATGTGCACGAGCAACACCGCCATGAGCAGTGCAGGTGATGCAAGTACGCCGTACGTCGCCATGCACAGCCCACCGATGAGCAGCCCTGCACCGGCGGCGCGGTACGGACCCACCGACTGCACGAACTTGCCACCGCGAGGGCCGAGAACGATGAGGGGCAACGCAAAGAGCGAAACACCGACGTTTGCCATCCACGGGGGTGCACCGATGTCGTCCATCATGAGCACCCACAACGAGTCGAACGTGCCGATCATGTAAAAAAGGGCGACACCGAGGAGCACCGCGGCGAGGATTGCGCGGTCACGGAGAAGATCGACCGCAAGCCGCTCGGTCGGACGCTCGTCGGCACGCGCCTCGGGAATGTCATGACTCATGACGGCTGCTCCGGAGAGGAGAAGGAGTATGCCGACGACGATGTACGGCGCGGGAATGCCGAACGGCTCGACGAGCAGCGTGGCGAGCACTGGGCCCATGGCGAAACCGGCGACTTCGCTCGAAAGCACGCGACCGAGGTTGCGGCCGAGGTTCTCGGGATCGGCGACGATGATGACGCGGCGCATCGCAGGGAGCGCCGAACCGACGCCGAGTCCCGACACGAAACGACCGAAGAGCAGCTCGGGCAACGAGTCGGCGAACGCCATGAAGAAGTTCCCGCCGATGGCGAGTGCGAGTCCGATGACGATGAGTCGCCGTGCTGCGCCGCGGTCGGCGAACGGTGCGATGGTGAGCTGGGCGACGAACGACGTGAAGAACCCGATCGCGATGACGAGACCCAGGGAGCCCTCGGAGATGCCGAACTGGGTGCGGTAGTCGTCGAGCATCGTGAACATGACGCCGTACGACGAGGACTTGATGAAAATCGCCACGAACAGCGCGATGAGCAAGCGACGTCGGGCCACTCCGCGAGGCTACCGACGAACCGCACTTCGGACGTTTCGTGCGACAATGGCAACATGAACTCACCGACGTTCATCGACGTCACCAATCCCTACGACGGATCGGTCACCGGCAGGGTGGCGCGCGCAACCGTCGACGACTGCCTTTCGGCCGTGCACACGATCGGAGAATCCTTCCCGGCGTGGAGTCGAACCGCTCCCCGCGAGCGGGGCGAGGTGCTGCGCCGTGCGTTCGAGACGATGATCGCCCGTCGCGCCGAACTCGCCGCACTCATCGTGCGCGAGAATGGAAAGGTACTTGCCGATGCAACGGCCGAGGTGACGTATGCAGCGGAGTTCTTCCGCTGGTTCGCCGAGGAAGCGGTGCGCATCGACGGCGACTACCGCCGCGCACCGTCCGGTGCGAATTGGCTACTCGTCATGCGCCAGCCGGTCGGACCGTCGCTTCTTGCGACGCCATGGAACTTTCCCGCCGCGATGGCGACGCGCAAACTCGGTCCCGCGATCGCCACGGGCTGCACCGCGGTCCTAAAGCCCGCCTCCGACACCCCGCTCACGGCTCTCGCGATCGTCGACATTCTCCGCGAGTGCGGTCTGCCCGACGGGGTCGTGCAGGTCGTCGTTCCCGACCCGCCGGGTGATGCGGTCGAGGCGATGCTCGACTCCGGCACGATCCGCAAATTGTCGTTCACCGGATCGACCCGCGTCGGCTCGATGCTGCTCGCGCTCGCCGCACGCAAGGTCGTGAACTGTTCGATGGAACTCGGCGGCAACGCCCCACTCATCGTCTGCGACGATGCCGACCTCGACGTCGCGATCGACGGTGCGATGCTCGCCAAGATGCGCAACGGCGGTGCCGCGTGCACTGCAGCGAACCGGTTCTTCGTGCATGAATCCCTGCATGACGAGTTCGTCGGTCGCTTCACCGCTCGGATGTCGTCGCTGGTGGTCGGAGACGGCATGGATCCGAACGTGCACGTCGGCTCGCTCGTGTCGCGCGCACAGCAGCGTCGCGTCGCCGATCTCGTCGATGCCGCGTTGGCCGGAGGGGCAACGGCCACGTGCGGTGCGCGACCCGCAGCCGACCAATCGTGCGCATATATGCCGACGGTGCTCGTCAACGTCGATCCCGCTGCGCCGATCCTCGCCGAGGAGATCTTCGGTCCGGTCGCGCCGATCGTGCGGTTCACCGACGTCGCTGACGTCGTTGCGCGATCGAACTCCGTCGACCAGGGTCTCGTGTCCTACGTCTTCACGCGCGACGTGGCAAAGGGAATGCGTATCGCCGAGGCGCTCGAGACGGGAATGGTGGGGCTCAATCGCGGACTCGTGTCCGATCCCGCCGCGCCGTTCGGTGGCGTAAAGGCGTCCGGTCTCGGACGCGAAGGTGCGCACGAGGGAACGCTCGAGTTCCTCGAGACGAAGTACGTCGCCGGCACGTGGTGACGCGGCCGCACGCTGACCGCAGTAGTTTCACGGGTGAACAATGACCGACAGCATCGACACCCGCACAAGTTGGCTCGATCCGACGCGTCTCGAAGCGGTACGCGGTCAGGTGCCGCTCGTCTACGTCGATGCCGTTCCGGTGCGCGTCGACGAGATGGGGGTCGTCACGCACGTCGGGATGCTCCTGCGTCAGGCCCCCGACGGATCGATTTCGCGCACGGTCGTGTCGGGGCGGGTGCTCCTCAACGAACGCATCCGCGACGCCCTGCTGCGCCATCTCGAAAAGGACCTCGGCCCGCTCGCACTGCCTCGCATCCCCCTCGAGCCCGCGCCGTTCACGGTCGTCGAGTACTTCCCCGACCCCTCGATTTCCGGATTCCACGATCCGCGTCAGCATGCGGTGAGCCTCGCCTTCGTCGTTCCCGTGTCGGGGGACTGTCAGCCGTCGCAGGTGGCGCTCGATCTCGCCTGGTACACGCCGCACGAAGCGGTGAGCAACGACGTTCGTCGGGAGATGACCGGTGGTCACGACCGACTCATTCGACTCGCACTCGCGTCCGTCGGCGCCCTGCCCTGACGTCGCCCAGCGCGACGTCATCGTGACATGAGGTTCCGCGGTTCGTTCGTCCGGCGAACGTAATCTTCCTGGCGTGCCCGAGGGAGACACCATCTACCGCACCGCCGCGGCACTGCGCACGGCGATGATCGGCAAGACGATGGTGCGCTTCGAAGCGTCGCGACTCGTCGGACCCGTGCCCCGCGAGAGCGCCGTCGTTGAAGAGGTGCGCAGTCACGGCAAACACCTCGAAATCGTGTGGGACGACGGAATCGTCCTCCATACGCACATGCGAATGACGGGATCGTGGCACCTTTACAGGCACGGGGAGAAGTGGCGAAAGCCGGTGCACCGTGCGCGCGTGGTCATCGACGTCGGCGACTGGGTGGCGGTGTGCTTCAGCGCACCGGTCGTCGAAACGTACCGCGACTTCGATCCGCGCCGTCATCCGATCCTCGGAACCCTTGGCCCCGATCTGTGCCGACCCGATGCCGATCTCGCCGAGTGCGTGCGGCGCATGCACACCTACGAACCGCGCGACACTCCGCTCGCCGAGGTATTGCTCGACCAGCGAGTGCTGTGCGGTGTCGGCAACGTGTACCGCTGCGAATTGCTGTGGGCCTGCGAACTCAACCCCTGGGCACGAATCGGAGAGCTGTCACGCGACGAGTGCCGAGAAATCATCGAGCTCGCCGCCGAGATGCTGCGTGCGAATCTCGCCCACACCCACCGCGTCACGACGTCCGACGTGCGCGGCGGGCTCGCGGTGTACGGACGGCAGGGAAAGAAGTGCCCGCGATGCAGCGATCTCGTGCGCGTCACGCACCACGGAGAAGCAAACCGCGTTCTCTACTGGTGCCCCGGCTGCCAGACGATGCACACGCCCGCAGTGGTTGCGCCGCGCCGGCTCATCGACGACACGCCG
Organism: Ilumatobacteraceae bacterium; assembly: GCA_044238425.1. Lineage (GTDB taxonomy): Bacteria > Actinomycetota > Acidimicrobiia > Acidimicrobiales > Ilumatobacteraceae > F1-60-MAGs027. The sequence goes on along the minus strand of JBIIDI010000051.1, from coordinate 3,046 downwards.
ACCGACAGGCATCCCGCCGCACTACTGTTCGCCGGCGACGACGAGCACATGCCTTCGCAACGCGCGGGCTGAACCCGACGCAACGTTTTCAGTTCGACGCAATCGCCGTGACGACATCGACCTTCGTCGCGCGCCACGCCGGATAGATCGCCGCGACGACACCGAGGAAGAACGAGATGACGAGGATCGAGATCGTTCCCGTGATCGGCAATGTGAAGCCGGAGACACCCGAGTCGCTGAGCGTGGCAACGACGAAGAGACCGATGACGATGCCGAGAACGACACCGCTCACCGCACCGAACAGCGACGTGATGACGCTCTCCCAGCGCACCGTGGTTCGCACCTGCGACTTCGTCATTCCGACGGCGCGCAAGAGTCCGATCTCGCGACGGCGCTCGAACACCGACAAGAGCAGCGTGATGACGATGCCGACGATGGCGATGATGATCGACAACCCGAGCAGTGCGTAAATCAGCGCGAGAATCTGGTTGATGCTCGCCGCCTGGGCGTCGATGAATTCGTCCTTCGTTTGCAGGGTGCCGATGCCGATATCGGAGCTGATCGCGGCGATCGCCGATCTGGCGGTGGCGATGTCGACCCCGTCGCGCGCGTCGATGTAGACGAAGTTGTCGAACAACGATGCAGTCGTGTCACTGAACATGTCGCGGCTGACGACGTAATTCGAGAACACGGCATCGCTGTCGAATGTGCCCTCGACTTTCGCCGCAATCTCCGTGCCGTCGACGACGCGCACGGGGAGCGGATCACCGATTGCGAGTCCGAGCTCGGTCGCCTTGTCGAGCGCGACGAAGACACCGGTCGGTGAGAGACGGGTCTGATCCCCTTCGACCATGCCGAGATCGAAGAGGCCGGTGATCGTCGCCGGGTTGATGACGATGCCGAAGCGCGATTCCTCGCCGAAGCGCAGCGGGGTGAACCCGACGCCCGTCGCACGTTCGACTTCGGGGAGTGCGCCGACGGCGTCGGTGACGGTGAGCGGAATTCCGCCGAAACCTTGCGAGTCGACCGTGAGGGCGAGGTCACCGCGGAACGCGTCACCGAAGGTGTCGCGAATCTGCGTGTTGATGCTCGCTGCAAGTGCGGTGAACGCCGTGACGAGGGCGACGCCGATGAGCACCGGAGCGGCCGTGCGTGCGGTGCGCTTCGGATTGCGCGCGGCGTTCTGTCGCGCCATTGCTGCGGTGACTCCGCGCCAGCGGGCAATGGGACGTCCGAGACCGAGTGCAACCGGTCGCGCGATGGCCGGACCGATGACGAGAATTCCGGCGAACACGCCGACGATGCCGAGACCGAGCACGGCCGCAGGGGCGTCGGCCGCCGAAAAGAGCAGGGCGACGATTCCCGCGACGATGAGCACGGATCCGGTGATGACGCGACCGCGGATGCTGCCCGCCGTTTCGATCGCGGTGTCGCGCAGTGCCGCCAGCGGAGAGACGCGACTTGCACGACGCGCCGGGAGCACCGCGGATGCAACCGTGACGACGACACCGACGATGAACGTGGTGAGGAACGAACCGAGCCCGATGGCCAAGCCGCGCGACGGAATCTCGAGACCGGCGGCGGTGAGTGCCGCGGCAAGACCGCGTGAGATGAGGATGCCGAGCGCAAACCCGACGAGCGAACCGAGTACGCCGATGACGACTGACTCGACGATGAGGGTGCGCGTCACTTGCGAGCGGCTCGCGCCGATCGCACGCATCAACGCGTTCTCCCGCTCACGTTGCGCCGCGGTGATCGAGAACACGTTGTAGATGACGAAGCAGCCGATGGCGAGTGCGATATAGGAGAAAATGATGAGGAAGTTGGTGAAGATCGACAGCACCGACTTGATCTGACCCTGCACCTCCGCGGTGATCTCGGCGCCCGTGAGCACTTCGACACGCGCGGACGCAGGTAGCGACGATTCGATGGTTGCGGCGAGCGTCGCGTCGTCGACAGAGTCGTCGCTCTGCACAAGAATCGCGTCGACGAACCCGGGGCGCAGGAGGAATTCCGACGCCGTCGGTTGGTCGAAGAGTGCGAACGTGCCGCCGCCCGGTGAAGCGATGTCGCCGTACGACACGATGCCGACGAGCGTGAATTCCCGCGACCCCGACACGGCGGAGATGCGCACCGTGTCGCCGACGACGAATTCACCCTGATCGGCGGTGCCCCTGTCGAGCACGACTTCTCGCGGACCCTGCGGGAAACGGCCGTCAACGACGGTCCAGAAGACCGACTCTTCGATGGCGATGCCACCGAACGTCGGCGGACCGCCGCCCTCGCTGCCGAGCGGCGTGCCGTCCTTGCCGATGACCCGGGCGAACACCTGCATGTCGCCGACCGCGTTGGTGACACCAGGGACCTTCAGTACCTCGTCGCGCAACGAAATCGGGACGGGGGAGCGCTGTTCGCCGCCGAAGTTCGTTTCGATGAAGTTCGTCGAGCGCACGTATGCATCGACGTCGCGGAACACGTCGGAGAACAGCTCGTCGAAGGTTTTGTTGATGGTGTCGCGGAAGATGAACGTTCCGGAAAGGAAAGACGTTCCGAGGATGACGGCGAGTGCCGTGAGGAGCAACCGACCCTTGCGGGCCAGGGTCATTTTCAGTGCGAGACGGATCACCGGGGTGCCTCAGTTGCCGAGGTTCTTCAGCCGGTCGAGAACGCGCTCGGGAGTCGGTTCGAGAAGTTCACCGGCGAGTCGACCGTCGGCGAGGAAGACGATGCGATCGGCAAAGCTTGCCGCCACAGCATCGTGCGTCACCATGACGATCGTCTGTCCGAGTTCGTCGACCGCCTGGCGCATGAACTTCAGCACCTCGCCGCCCGTGCGCGAGTCGAGATTTCCCGTGGGCTCGTCGGCGAAGATGATCTCCGGCTTGCTCGCGAGGGCGCGGGCCACGGCGACGCGCTGCTGCTGGCCACCCGAGAGTTCGCTCGGCCGGTGGTCGAGGCGATCCTGCAACGAAATGGTGCGCACGACCCGGTCGATCCACTCCTTGTCGCCCTCTTCGTTGCCGAGCGTGAGCGGGAGGACGATGTT
>JBIIDI010000152.1:0-3283 GCA_044238425.1 Ilumatobacteraceae bacterium | reverse complement strand
TCGTCGAATGGGGTGATCTCGTCGGTGACGCCCTCGGCGATGCGTTGTTGTTGTCCTTTGCTCTCGACGACTCCGACGCGGATGGCACCACGGACACCGGTACGGACACCATGTCCGATACGCGGCGTCTCGTCAGCGTGTCGTCTCGCGGCGAGCGCTGGCGTGGTCGCTGGGACAAGGTCGTCGCCGCATTGCGTGCCGAGTTCAATGGAGACACGGTTGACGGAAACACGGTTGACGGATGATTCTTCTCAGCATCGACACGGTGGCCGACGTCGTCGGTGTTGCGGTGTCGTCGGGAGCGAACGTCCTTGCGGTGAGCGAAGTACGCAGCGAGCGTCGGCATGCCGAGGAACTCACCCCGATGATCGACTTCGTTCGTCGCCGTGCCGACGTCGACTTTCGTGAGATCGACGCCGTTGCCGTCGACGTCGGGCCGGGGCTGTTCACCGGGATGCGCGTGGGGATCGCCGCCGCGAAATCGATCGCCCATCTGCTCGGCGTGCCAACGATCGGCGTGTGCAGCCTCGATGCGCTCGCCGCCGATGCGGCCGAGTCGACCCCGGAGAGCCACGACGCGGATCCGACGTCGGTGATCGTTGCGACGCTCGACGCACGGCGACGCGAGGTGTACTGGGCCACGTACCGCACCGCAGTCGACGGCGGCGACGGTCAGCAGCGCGTCGTCGCACCGCAGGTCGGTTCGCGGGAGGATCTGCTCGCATCCGTGCGCGAGCGGGGTCAGCACGTCACCTTCGTCGGCAACTGGGCCCGCGATCACGCCGACGATCTCGTCTCCGAGCTCGCCGCCGTTCCGCTGCGCGCGTCGGTCATGCGCGAACATGCCGGCGTGCCACGGGTGTCCACGGTTGCCCGACTCGCGGCGGCAATGGCTCTTCGCGAACGGTGGTGCGATCCGGCGCAACTTCAGGCGACGTACCTGCGCTCACCGGACGTGCAGATTTCCTGGGAAACGCGTCCGACATGAGCCTGCGAGACCGCTTCGTCACCCGCTCGCATGCGGAGTCCGACCCTTCGGACGTCGAGGTCGGAGCCGGGGACGTTCTCGTCGTCTCTCCGATGCGTCGCTCGCACATCGACGACATCATGCCGATCGAAACGTCGGTGTATCCGCGGCCGTGGACGCCGGGAGTGTTCGCCGACGAACTGCGCGAGATGGCGCGGGGAACGCGTCATTATCTCGTCGCCCACATCGGCAGGAATCTCGTCGGGTACGCGGGCATGATCTACATGGAGGACGGAGCCCACGTGACGAACATCGCGGTGCATCCGCAGCAACGTCGTCGCGGTATCGCGACCGAATTGCTCCTCGATCTCGCATGGGAGGCGCGTCGAGTCGGTGCCGGCGCGATGACGCTCGAAGTGCGCGACTCGAACCGGTCGGCCCAGGAGCTGTACCGGCGATTCGGCTTCGTTCCGGTCGGCGTACGTCCGAAGTACTACGAGAATCGCGACGATGCAATCGTCATGTGGTGCCACGACCTGCAGTCGGAGGATGTCGCGCGACGTCTGCTCGACATCGAGGAGGAGCGCCCTCGATGAGCGTGTCATCGAACGGATCGGGACCGGCACGACCCGTCGTCGACGAGACGACGGTCATTCTCGGCATCGAGACGAGTTGCGACGAAACTGCCGCAGCCGTCGTCATGGGCGGTGGTGACGTTCTGTCGTCGATCGTCGCAACGCAGCTCGACATCCACGCCCGATTCGGCGGTGTGGTACCCGAGGTGGCGAGTCGGGCCCATCTCGAGCAGATGACACCGGTCGTCGACGAGGCGTTGAACCGCGCCGGTGTCGCCCCCGAACGCATCGATGCCGTCGCCGCGACGGTGGGCCCCGGCCTCATCGGCGCTCTGCTCGTCGGTGTGTCGGCGGCGAAATCGATGGCACTCGTGCTCGACCGTCCGTTCGTCGGAGTCAACCACCTCGAGGCGCACCTGTACGCGGCGTTGCTCGAGGCACCCGACGTCGAATTCCCGATGCTCTTCGTTCTCGTGTCGGGCGGGCACACGCTCTTCGTCGAGATGCGGTCGCCCGACGAGTTCCGCATCGTCGGTCAGACGATCGACGATGCCGCGGGCGAAGCCTTCGACAAGGTGGCGCGCTACCTCGGTCTGGGCTTTCCCGGCGGTCCGGCCATCGATGCGGCGGCACGCAACGGTGACGCCCGTGCCATCGCCTTTCCGCGGGCGATGCTCCATGACGGACTCGACGTGTCGTTCAGCGGGCTGAAGACCGCGGTGATCAACCACGTGCGACGTCATCCCGAGGTCGCATCGAACGACGTCGCGGCATCGTTTCAGCAGGCCGTCGTCGACGTTCTCGTCGGCAAGGCGCGAGCGGCGGCGCAGACGATCGGGGCGCGCACCATCGCCCTCGGCGGCGGCGTTGCGGCGAACTCGTTGCTACGGACGTCGATGGTCGACGCCGGTGAACGCGACGGCCGTCGCGTGCTGCTGCCGTCGCGCGAGATGTGCACCGACAATGCGGCGATGATCGCGAGTGCCGCGTGGTACCGACTGCGCCGTGACGGGGCGACACCCCTCGACGAGGGGGCGCATCCGCAACTCAAGCTCGCCGCCCAGCAGCGATGACTGCGTTGGTAACGAAACTCGTGTTGGTAACGAAACTCGTGTTGCTAACGGAACCCGTGTTGGTAACGGAACTCGTGTCGTGACCGGTCTCACCCTCACGCGCCGCAGACCGAACGGCGACGTCGTGCGCCGCATCGATCCTCCGGTCGTTCTCGCCCCGATGGCGGGCGTGACGAATGCGCCGTTCCGCTCGCTGTGCCGCTCGTTCGGGCCGGGTCTCGTCTACGTCAACGAGATGATCATGGCGGCCGCGCTCGTGTACGGAAACAAGCGCACCCGCGGCATGATCACCTTCTCGCCCGACGAGGACTTCCGCAGCCTGCAGTTGTACGGCAGCGATCCGGCGATCCTCGCCGCAGCAATCGACATCCTCGGCAGCGAGGATCTCGTCGACCACATCGACCTCAACTTCGGATGCCCCGCTCCGAAGGTGACGCGAAAGGGCGGTGGAGCAGCGGTCCCGTTGAAGAAGCGACTTCTCGCCGACATCGTCGGTCGGGCGGTGGATACCGCCGGGCGCTACGGAATCCCCGTGACGTGTAAGTTCCGCATGGGCGTTTCCGACGATCTGCTCACGTACCTCGATACCGGTCGCATCTGCCGCGATGCCGGCGCGGCGGCAATTGCGTTGCACGCGCGCACTGCCGAGCAGCACTACGCACCGAGTG
>JBIIDI010000151.1:0-3376 GCA_044238425.1 Ilumatobacteraceae bacterium | reverse complement strand
GCTGGCGCACAATCCGCGGATCTCGAGCGTGCTCATGCGCGAGGCTCCGTTGACACCCACACGGCACCGTCGCGCACCTCGGCCACGTACACCGGGACGGGCTGCGTGGCCGGCAACGTATTCGGCCATCCCGTCTCCACACTGAAGGCGCTGCCGTGCCGAATGCACTCGAGCTCCTTCGTTTCGCAATGCACGTCACCGTCGGCCAGGGACACGTCGGCATGGCTGCAACGGTTGCCGATGGCATACACCGAGTCGTCGATTCGTACGAGGGCAACCACGGCACCGTTCACCTCGACGCGTCGCGCCTCACCATGGGCGATGTCGGCAAATTCGCACACCTTAACGAGCTTCTTCGTCATCGGCTCACCCCCATCAACTTGTTGCTCACCTTGCGTCGCAACTCGGCGACTCCCGCGGCTGCTGGCAAACGGTCGAGAACGTCGGCAAAGAACCCGAATACGACGAGGCGCTCGGCAACCTCCGGCGGGATGCCGCGACTCTCGAGGTAGTAGCGCTGCTCGTCGTCGATCGGTCCGACGGTGCTCGCGTGGCTGCACTTTACGTCGTTCGTTTCGATGTTCAGATTGGGAACACTTTCCGCCCACGCACCGTGCGACAGCGTGAGATTGCGGTTCGTCTGGAAAGCTTCAGACTTCGCCGCATTGTCGCGGATGTGAATGAGACCCGTGTACACGCTCTTGGCGACGTCCTTCACGGCCCCCTTGAACAACAGGTCGCTGTGCGTGCGCGGCGCGGCGTGATCCTGCAACGTGCGGAAGTCGTGCATCTGCGAACCGTCGGCGAGATACAGGGCCACCTGGCGTGCGCTCGCTCCCGTGCCGACCAAACGCACCCCGGCGCGAACGCGCGCATAGTCGCCGCCGAGCGCAACAGTGGAGAGCGACGTGTTCGAGTCCCGCTCGCCCACGGCGCGCTGGTATCCGATCATCCACGTGTCACGACCGAGTTCGTTGATCGACACGTACGTGACGCGAGCCGACTGTGCGGCACGAATCTTCACCATCGGCACGACGAGCGAAGCAATGCCGTCGGCCGAGGTGAAGCGCTCGATGACCACGAGCTCGCTGTTCTCCGCGGCATCAATGACGAGGGTGGGATACGCGACGATGCCGCTGCGCGACACCGACCGCGACACCACCACCGGTTCGCCGCGAACCTCGCCGCGCTTCGTCGTGATCGACAGCGCTACTCCGTGCTCGGCGTTGAGTTGCTCGAAGACGTCGGGCGTTTCGGCCGACACCACCGCCAGCGGAACGTCGGCGGCCGCTCCACCGAACTCACCGGTCGTCGTCGTTTCGACTTCGCCGAGGGCGAAGCGGTCGAGATGCAGTTCGCCGATGCGGCTGTAGCGCCACAGTTCCTCGTCAATCGTCGGTAACACCGGTGTGGTCATCTCTAGCGATCCTTCTTCTTCTTGTTCTTGCGACGCTTGCCTTTCGGGGCGTCCAGGTCGCGCAACACGTCGGCAGCAATCGAGTCGATGATCGACGCCGCCTCACCGAGAATCGCGGCGGCGCTGCCGTCGTCGAGGCTGCTCGGACGCGACGGCGCGGCGGGAGTGACCATGGTTCCGTGCGTCCAGCCGACGTCCATCGAGCGGCGCTCGAACTTCTCGCACGCCTCCGGACAACGCCACGGTGCCTCGGGTGCGAGGCCGAGCTTGCACGAGCGCACCGCGTCACCGTTGGCGAAGGTGCGGCTCTCGAAGTGGCGACAATCGGTGCGCATGGCCATGACGTACAGACGGTAACCGTCGGATTCGGCCGTCGTCACCGGACGACGGCTACCCGATCAGCCGACCGAACCCTCCATCTGCAGCTCGATGAGACGACTCCACTCGACGGCGTATTCCATCGGCAACGTGCGGGTGACGGGCTCGATGAAGCCGTTGACGACCATTCCCATCGCCTGCTCCTGGGTGAGACCGCGACTGCGCAGGTAAAACAGCTGCTCGTCGGCGATCTTCGACACGGTCGCTTCGTGACCGATGCGCGCGTCCCGCTCGCCCACTTCCATGTACGGCAGCGTGCGGCTCTCGGACTCCTCGTCGAGGATGAGCGCGTCGCACTGCACGTGACTCTTGCACCCGGTGGCACCTTCTTCGACGCGCACGAGACCGCGGTACGTCGTGATGCCGCCGTCCTTGCTGATCGACTTCGACACGATCTTCGAGGACGTCTCGGGAGCTGCGTGCACCATCTTCGCGCCGGCGTCCTGGTGCTGGTGTGCACCGGCGTAGGCGACCGACAACACTTCGCCCGTCGCCTTCGGGCCGACGAGGTACACGCTCGGGTACTTCATCGTGAGTTTCGAGCCGATGTTGCCGTCAATCCACTCCATGTGTCCCTCGGCCTCGACGCGGGCGCGCTTCGTCACGAGGTTGTACACGTTCGGCGACCAGTTCTGGATGGTCGTGTAGGTGACGTGCGCACTCGGCTTCACCACGATTTCGACGACGGCGGAGTGCAGTGAATCGTTCGTGTACACGGGCGCCGAGCAGCCTTCGATGTAGTGCACCTTCGAGCCCTCGTCGGCGATGATGAGCGTGCGCTCGAACTGGCCGGCGTTCTCGCTGTTGATGCGGAAGTACGCCTGCAGCGGCATTTCGCACTCGACTCCCGGCGGTACGTAGATGAACGAACCGCCCGACCACACGGCCGTGTTGAGTGCGGAGAACTTGTTGTCACCCGGCGGAATGACCGTGCCGAAGTACTTCTTCACGATGTCGGGGTACTCGCGCAGCGCGGTGTCCATGTCGCAGAACAAGATGCCTTGCTGCTCGAGATCCTCGCGGTTGCGGTGGAACACCACTTCGCTCTCGTACTGCGCCGTGACACCGGCGAGGTACTTGCGCTCGGCTTCGGGGATGCCGAGTTTCTCGTACGTCGCCTTCATCTGCTCGGGCAGCTGGTCCCACTCGTCGACCTGCTCGGTGGCGGGCTTCAAGTAGTAATAGATGTCCTGGAAGTCGATATCGGGCATGTTCGTCGCGAACCACTCGAGCATCGGCTTCTTGTCGAAGGTCTGCAGCGACCGCAGACGTAGCCGACGCATCCAGTCGGGTTCACCCTTCCACCACGAGATCTGCTCGACGACGCGATCGTTCAGGCCCTTTTCGGGGGTGAAGGCGTACTCGACGTCGTCGCTCCAGCCGAGGTTGTACTTCGTGAGGTCAAGGTCGAACGTGGACATTGGCGCTCCTGAAATCGTCGGTGTGAGGGGAAACTCGGGGAAAATCCGGGGGTCGGAATTTCTCCTATGTAGATAGTAACAATTCACCCCACCGGCCCACCACCCGTGCGGTCGATTCGCGGAGGTGACCGGGCGGGGGCGCAGTCGCCCACCGTCGCAA
>JBIIDI010000150.1:0-3377 GCA_044238425.1 Ilumatobacteraceae bacterium | reverse complement strand
CGTCGATCACCCTGCGCAGCATCCCGGTCCAGGCGTACGAAAACCAGTGGTAGTAGACGGGATACCCGGTGACGAAAACCTGATCGTTGGATCCCCAGTGGGCGAGCGAAAAGGAAAGCGCCTCGAAGAACTGGAAATCCTGCGTCTTGATCCACCACAGAGGTGGGCGTGCTCGCAGGGTAATCGTCGTGACGAGTCCGGCGATCGTCACGGACAGCGCAACCAATGTCAGTGCGAGTGATGTGCTGCGACGACGCAACGATTCCCAGCGGTCGACCACGAGGGCCAGCGGAACGAGACCCAGGGCGACGGGCAGCGGCCAGTACCGCTCCTGGATGAGCAGGACGAAAGTGAGACCGAGCAAGATGACCACGTTGAACGACGTCGCATCACCGCCGGCTGACGACGACTCGTTCGGTTCGGATCGTCGATGCCGCCGATCGCGCACCGACCTCACACCGATGGCCACTGCTGCGACCGGAAAAACGATCCACGACACGTTGCGCAGTGCGGTGGTGACGAGGGCTTGATCCCACATCACCGCGAGGAGGGAGCCGACCGCGGCACCGATCGCGAGCCGTTCGGCGACGGTGGCGGTAAACCTCCGGAGGCGGTCAAACAGCCATACCCCGACCGTCGTATGAGACGAGACGACCGCGAGGGAGGTCACGATGAGGCCGGGCGATACCTCACTCAGCGCCATGACGACGATTGCGACACCGACGAGCGCGACGATCGCCGTACCGAGGCGCGAGAATGGATCAGCAATGATCCGCGGCACTCTCCCACCGTACCGAACATGCGAACGCTGATCGTCGGCAACGGTGGTGACGCCGATGCCGGGCTCGTCGGTCAACGCCTGGCCGAGCACGGAAGCAGCTTCGAACGCGCCGCACGCGAGTATCCGCGTGAGTGGCCGTCGCTCGGTGGAGTCGACATCGTCGTGCTGCTCGGGTCCGACTGGTCGGTGTACTGGGAATCGAATGCGGTCGAAGTGGAAGCCGAATCCGATCTCGTGCGCACGGCTCGCCGTCGTGGAGTACCGATCTTCGGTATCTGTTTCGGTGCCCAGATCGTCGCTCACTCCTTGGGCGGGCACGTCGAGCGCGCTCCGCGTCACGAAATCGGGTGGCACCACGTCGGGCAGTTCACCGGCGAGCTCGCTGCCGAGCACGTCCTCACCGGACCGTGGATGCAGTGGCACTACGACCGGTTCACCGCACCTCCGGGAATGAGCACGCTGGCGATGAACGATGTCGGAGTCCAGGCGATGTACGGCGATCGCACCCTGGCGACGCAGTTTCATCCCGAAGTTACGCCCGCCATTGTGCAGCGCTGGGCATCGGTCGGCGCTCGTGAGCTCGAAGCGGCAGGGGTGGACCCCAAGCACCTTTGTGAAATCACCGTCGCGCAGGTCATCGAGCGGGGGGATGCCACGGCCCGCCTCGTCGACTGGTTTCTGGAAAAAGCAGCCTCGTAGTAGTTTTCACCCGTCATGGGTACGGTCTCGGACTTCCTTCGTTCGTACCTCACCGTCGCCTGGTTCGGAACGGCCGCGGTCCTGCTCGCCGCATTGCTCCTGTGGGTGTCGTCTCTGGTGCGCCCGTCGCGTCCCGGACGGGAAAAGTTGATGGCGTACGAGAGCGGCGTCGACCCGGTCGGGGAGGGCTGGTCGCAGAGTCAGGTTCGGTACTACATCTTCGCATTGCTCTTCGTCGTCTTCGACGTTGAAGCGGTGTTCATCTTCCCGTGGGCAACCCAACTTGAGCGCTACGGAACCTTCGGTCTCGTGGAAATGGGCATTTTCGTGTTCGTCCTCCTGCTCGGTCTCGTGTACGCGTGGCGCAAGAACGTGCTGCGGTGGGTGTAGGGAAGTAGCGCGATGGGTCTCGTCGAACGTGGTCGCATGCCGCGACCGCTCACGAATCTGTTCAACCTCGGTCGCTCGTACAGCATGTGGGTGTACCAGTGGGGTCTCGCATGCTGTGCCATCGAGATGGGTGCTGCATTCGGATCGCCGCGCTACGACGTCATGCGCCTCGGCGTCATTCCGCTCCCGGCAAGCCCGCGCCAGGCCGACCTCGTCGTCATCTCCGGCACCGTCACCGACAAGATGGCTCCGGCGGTGAAGCGTCTGTACGAACAGATGCCCGAGCCGAAGTACGTCATCAGCATGGGTTCGTGCGCAAACTGCGGCGGCCCGTACTGGGATTCGTATTCCGTGACGAAAGGCGTCGACCAGATCATTCCCGTCGACGTTTACGTTCCCGGGTGTCCGCCTCGCCCCGAAGCCCTGCTCGAGGCGGTCGTGCTGCTGCAGGAACGAATCAAGCGCGAAGACATGGGTGCTCGATGGCGCGGTGAAGGTACGCGCGCCCTCGTGAGCTCGACGTCGGAGGAGGCGGACGTTGTCCACGCCCGCTGACGCATCAACCGCGCCCGTGAGCGACACGGCGCGCGAGAACCTGCTTGCACACCTGCGCTCCGTGCTCGGAGATCGCCTCCTGCAGGATCACCTCGTTCCCGGTGACGATCTGTGGATCCGGGTCGCCGGGCAGTCGTGGCGGGACACCGCGCGCCTGCTCCGTGACAACTGCGGTTTGCAGTACTTTTGCTTCCTCTCGGCAATCGACTGGCTGCCGTCCCCTTTCGGTCGCGGCGAAGACGACCCCACCGAACCGGCACCCGTGCGAGACACGACCGTGCGACAGGGAGTCGCCGGTGGTGCAACCCGGTTTCAACTGCTCGTGCGGCTCGTTCATCCCGTGACGTTCGTCGGTGTGACCATCAAGGTTGACGTTCCCGATGATTCACTCACCCTCGACAGCGTCTGCGACGTGTTCGGCGGAGCCAACTGGCACGAGCGCGAGACGAACGAGATGTTCGGCATCTCCTTCGCGGGCCATCCCGACTTGCGCAAGATGTACCTGCCCATCGACTTCGAGGGTCATCCGCTCCGCAAGGATTTCCCCCTGCTCGCGCGAATGATCAAGCCGTGGCCGGGGATCGTCGACGTCGAGCCGCTCCCCGAAGGATTCGGCTCGGACGGGGAGGAATCGTGAGTATCACCGACCGCGTGCTCGGCGACCGCGCCCAGTTGGCGTACATCGCTTCCCAGGCTGCCGATGCGCGCGTCAACCTCGAGCTCGAGACCGAGGGGATGACGCTGAACATCGGACCGCAGCACCCCGCCACGCACGGAACGCTGCGCATCATCGCCCGTCTCGACGGCGAGCAGGTGGTATGGGCTGAGCCGTCGTGCGGATACATGCACCGCGGCTACGAGAAGCTCACCGAGGTGCGCACGTATCCGCAGGTGACGACCCTCGTCAACCGCATCGACTGGTTGGGCAGCTTCGCCAACGAAGTGCCGTTCA
>JBIIDI010000050.1:0-12028 GCA_044238425.1 Ilumatobacteraceae bacterium | reverse complement strand
GTCATCACTATTTCTTCGACACGGGAGGCCCAGCCGCTTGTACAGCAGTGACCAGCCATAGCACCGACACCGAGTGAGCCGCGTTACAACGAGCGGATTCGCGTTCGCGAAGTCCGACTCGTCGACGCCGACGGCAGCCAGGTGGGCATCGTGTCCATCGAGGAAGCAATGTCGCGGGCGCGCGCAGCCGAGATGGATCTCGTCGAAGTTGCCGCCCAGGCCAGTCCGCCGGTGTGTCGAATCATGGACTACGGGAAGTTCCGTTACGAGGAAGCCCAGCGTCAGAAGGAATCGCGCAAGAAGACGGTTCAGATCACGACCAAGGAAGTGAAGTTCCGGCCGAAGATCGGCAAGGGCGACTTCGACACCAAGGTTCGACACATGAGGGAGTTCCTCGAAGAGGGCCACAAGGTGAAGGTGACGCTCCAATTCCGTGGTCGCGAACTCGCGCACCCGGAACTCGGGGCGAAGATCCTCGACGGCGTTCTGCGCCAGTTGGACGGTCTCGCCAAGGTGGACACCCATGCCCGCCTCGACGGACGCAGCATGACGATGGTTCTGTCACCGGACAAGAAAACAAAAGCACCGAGCGCAAACTCCGCGTCACAGCCCCGCAACGGCACCTCCGGTGCCGCTCCCGCGGCGGCGCCAATCGCGGAGACCGCCGCACCGCCACCGCCAACCCCGCAGGGCTGATCGCCCGACGCAGGTTCCACACACGCCAGAAGTTTCAGACACCAGAAGTTTCAGAAAAAGGAGAGACGCAATGCCAAAGATGAAGACATCGAAGACCGCCAAGAAGCGCTTCCGCAAGACCGGGAAGGGCAAGCTGCGCCGTCAGCAGGCAATGCGTCAGCACCTGTTCGAGAACAAGCCGTCGTCGCGCACCCGCCGTCTCGACGGCACCGTCGACGTGCATCCGGGCGACGCGCGAAAGATCAAGCGCCTCCTCGCCGAGCGCTGAGCCGAACCGTACCCACGACCATCTGACCGAACGACCACAAAGGAGACACCACCATGGCACGCGTCAAGCGAGGAGTTCATGCGCGCAAGAAGCACCGCGCAATCATGGAGAAGGCGAAGGGTTACTACGGTGACCGCAGCCGCACGTTCCGTTCCGCGAACGAAGCAGTCCTGCACGCCGGACAGTACGCATTCCGCGACCGTCGCGCGAAGAAGGGTGAGTTCCGCAGTCTGTGGATCCAGCGCATCAACGCCGGTTGCCGTCAGCACGACCTGTCGTACAGCCGCTTCATCGCGGGTCTCGACAAGGCCGGAATCGCCGTCGACCGCAAGGTTCTCGCGGATCTCGCCGTGAACGACGCGGCGACGTTCGCCAAGCTCGTCGCCACCGCCAAGGCAGCACTCGTCTGAACGGCGACACGCTGGGGTTCAGTCACCCGCGTGTCCAGCAGTTGCGTCGTCTCGCATCGCGTCGCGATGCGCGCGTCGCCGACGGTGCGTTCATCGTCGAAGGTGAGACCCTCATCCGCGAGGCCGTGCGCGCACGCTGGGACGTGCTCGCCGTCTTTGCCGCCCACGACGCTCCCGAACTCGACGTCCCGACACCGGACTCCTTCCGACTGGCGCGCGGCGTTCTCGAGCGGGTGTCGACGACACAGAGTCCCCAGCCGCACATCGCCATCGTCGGACGTCGCCTCGCATCTCCGGCCCGTCTTGCGGAGCCCGGCGACCACCTCATCGTGTATCTCGACGCGGTGAGCGATCCCGGGAACGTCGGCACGGTGCTGCGGAGCGCCGAGGCCATGGGGGCTGCATTCGTCGTTCTTGGTGCGGGTTGCGTCGATCCGTTCAATCCGAAGGTCGTCCGTGCGTCCGCGGGTGCCGTGTTCTGCGTTCCGATCGTCGAAGTCGACGACGTTTCCCCGGTGGTCGACGCGGGGTTTCGCGCGGTCGGAACGTCGTCGCATCCCGACGACGGTGCCGTACCGATCGACGAGCTCGACGTGTCGGGGCGGCTGGCGATCGTCATGGGCAACGAGAGTCACGGCGTCACGACGGCAACGCGTGGCCGAATCGCACAATGGACCTACGTTCCGCACGTGGGTCGTGCCGAGAGCCTCAACGTCGCCATGGCGACGACGATCATCTGTTACGACGTTGCACGACGTCGCCGGGTGACGCTCAACTAGCCTCACTACGTCATGTCCGCGGCGTCGCAGCAACTCGCCCGCGTCGATGCGGCCCTCGCCGCGGCCCGCTCGGCTCTCCGTTCGGCATCCGACGTCGAATCATTGCGTCGAGCGGCCAACGAGCACACCGGCAAGACGTCCGAACTCGCGACGTTGAAGGCATCGATCGGGTCGATCGCCGACGTCGAAGCGAAGCGGTCGGTCGGGCGGGCGATCAACGAGGCGATGCAGGCGATCGACGCCGACGTCCAGTCGCGGATCGTCGAGCTGGAAAACGCCGATCTCGACGCCCGCATGCGATCCGAGGCGATCGACCTCACCGAGCACCTCGGCGTGCGCCGCCGCGGTCATGCGCACATCGTCACCCAGGCGTGGGAGCGACTCGAGGACGTGTTCGTCGGCATGGGATTCCGCGTCGCCGAGGGTCCCGAGGTCGAAACCGATTTCTTCAACTTCACCGCCCTGAACATGCCGCCGTCGCATCCGGCGCGCAGCAACTTCGACACGCTCTTCGTCGACCACGGCGATCCCGGTTCCACGCTGCTGCGCACGCACACGTCGCCGGTGCAGATCCGCGTCATGCGCGACTGGGACCTGCCGATCTACGCGGTGATGCCGGGGCGCGTGTTCCGACGCGACACGCCCGACGCGACGCACATGCCGGTGTTCCATCAGATCGAAGGTCTCGTCATCGACAAGGGCATCACCTTCGCGCACCTTGCCGGAACGATCGAGTCGTTCACGAAGGCGTTCTTCGGTTCCGACTTCACGAGCCGCCTGCGACCTTCGTACTTCCCGTTCACCGAACCGAGTGCCGAGTTCGACATTCGTCGCGCCGACGGTCGGTGGATCGAGCTCGGTGGCTGCGGAATGGTTCACCCGAACGTGCTGCGCGCCGGCGGGGTCGACCCCGACGAGTACACGGGCTTCGCCTTCGGATTCGGCATCGACCGCATGGCCAAGGAGCGCCATGCCGTCGCCGACCTGCGCGACATGTACGCCAACGACCTGCGCTTCGTGCGCCAGTTCTAGGTGGTGGCGTCGTCGTGAAGATCGTCCGCTCGTGGCTCGAGGACTTCGCCCGCTTCTCCGCCGTCGCCTCCGACGACGACATCGCCGATGCGCTGACGGCGCTCGGGTTGTCGGTCGAATCCGTCGACGTCGTCGGTGCGAGCGTGCCCGGTGTCGTCGCCGCGCGCGTCCTGCGCACCGAGCGTCACCCCGACGCGGCGAAGGTGCACCGCGTGTGGGTCGATGCCGGTGACGGCACCGAACGTCACGTGTGGTGCGGTGCCTTCAACATGTCGGCAGGCGACCTCGTTCCTCTCGCCACCCTCGGTACGACGATGCCCGACGGTCGGCACATCGAGCGGCGGGCGATCCTCGGTATCGAGTCCGAGGGAATGCTCTGCTCGGCCGACGAACTCGGATTGTCGAGCGATGCGGCGGGCATCCTCATCCTCGATCCCTCCGTCGCACCCGGAACTCCGCTGTCCGACATCGTCGGCGGCCCCGAAACGGTGCTCGACCTCGACGTCACGCGCAACCGCCCCGACTGCCTCGGTCACCTCGGAGTCGCGCGGGATCTCGCGGCGCACTACAAGCTGCGCTGGAGCGAACCGCGCGTCGACACCGCGCGCCGCGGACCCAAGCGCACCCTTCCCGTGAAGGTCGTCGATGCCGATCTGTGCGGACGCTTCTCACTCACCGTCATGTCGGGCATCACCGTCGGACCGTCGCCGGCACACCATGCACGACGACTTGCCGCGGCAGGCATGCGCTCGATCAACAACGTCGTCGATGCATCGAACCTCGTCATGCTCGAGCTCAACCAGCCGAACCACGCCTACGACGCCGACGTCGTCGGCAACGGCATGCGCATCCGCCGCGCCCGCGACGCCGAAACCCTCGTCACCCTCGACGGTGCGACACGTCGTCTCACCGAAGACGATCTCCTCATTTGTGACGCACGGGATCGGGCAATCGGTCTGGCGGGAATCATGGGTGGTCGCGACGGTGAGGTGCGCGACTCGACGACGACGATCGCGCTCGAGGTTGCGTGGTTCGATCCGGGTGCGGTGCGCTCGACGAGTCAGCGACTTGCGCTGCGCAGCGAAGCGTCGTCGCGCTTCGAGCGCGGTGTCGATCCGCGCGGTGTCGAGCGCGCCGTCGGCAGATTTGCCGCGCTGTTGCGCGAAACGTGCCCGCAGCTCGTCGTTCACGCCGGCGGGGCCGACGTGCGCACCGCATCCATGCCGACGCCGGCAACGATGACGCTGCGACTCGGCGAGGTGCACCGTGTGCTCGGCACGCAGGTGACGGCACGCACCGCCACGGCGTTGCTCGAGCGCATCGGCTTCGAGGTCCGTCCGGTGGCGGCGAAGGCGTCGTCGCGTTCGACGGGTCGTTCGTCGGGTCGTTCGTCGAGGAAGGCTTCAGGAAAGACCGGTGCCATGCTGCGCGTCAAGGCACCGTCGTGGCGTCACGACTGCACCGACGAGGTCGATCTCATCGAGGAGCTCGCCCGGCACATCGGCTACGACGCGCTCGGCAAGCGCGTGTCGCAGTCGACCCAGCCCGGCGGATTGTCGCCCGTGCAAAAGAGGCGGCGTCTGTTGCGCGAGATCGTCATGTCGCTCGGTTGCGACGAGGCGATGCCGTCACCGTTCCTCGCTCCGGGTGACCACGAGAAGGCGGGCATCGGCGTGAACGGCGGTGTCGTGTCGCTGACGAATCCGCTCGTGGCAGAAGAGAGCATCCTGCGCGTCTCGCTGCGCCCGGGTCTCCTGCGTGCCGTGCACTTCAACCAGTCGCACCGTGCCGACGACATTGCGTTGTTCGAACTCGGCCACATCTATCCCGCCGGTTCCGGCGAGTTGCCCGACGAATACGAGTCGTTGTGTCTCGTCGCCGCGGGTGCCGATGCGACGACGGCGATGCAGTGGTGGACCGAAATCTCCGCTGCGCTCGGAGTGGGCGCTCAGATCGACCAGTCGCGCATCGCCGACGGATTCCATCCGTCGCGTTCGGCGTCCCTCGCCCGCGGACCACTCGTGCTCGGGGCGGTGGGGGAGATCGACCCGCGAGTGCTGCGACGTCTCGGCATCGACGGTCGAGTCGCGTGCCTCGAGGTGAATGCGACGCGGATCCTTGCCGACATCCCCGCTCCGGCGACGGCCAAGCCCGTCAGCCGCTTCCCGGCGAGCGACTTCGACCTCGCGTTCACCGTGCCGTCGGGTGTGACGGCGCAGCAGGTGCAGCGTGCCCTGCGCACCGCGGCCGGCGCCCTCGTCGAGGACGTGCGACTTTTCGACGTCTATCGCACCGAAGCCGGCGCGGCGAGTCGCAGTTTGGCCTTCGCCCTGCGACTGCGCGCCGCCGACCGCACCCTCACCGACGATGACGTCGCCACCGTGCGCGACAAGTGCGTGGCCGCGGTGACGAAGCTCGGCGCGTCACTGCGCACGGCCTGAGCCATGACCCGCTAGACACTCCCGTGGGAATCCGCACCGGGAGGTGCGCAGCAACGGGGGAGGGTCGGACATGGCCGAGTACGTGAAGCAGGCGACGCGCAAGGGTCGCCACGGTGCAGATGTCGAACTCACGCAACGCGTGCGGGATCTTCTTGCCCGGGTCGAGCAGGGAGGCGACACCGCAGTGCGCGAGATGTCGCGCGAGTTCGACAAATGGGACCGCGAGTCGTTCCGTTTGTCGGGCGCCGAGATCGAACGCATCGTCGCATCGGTCGATCGCACGACGATCGCCGACATCGAGTTCGCCCAGACGCAGATTCGCAACTTCGCCCGCCATCAGCTCGCCTCGATGCATCCCGTCGAAGTCGAGACGCTGCCCGGGGTGACGCTCGGACACAAACACATTCCCGTGTCGGCTGTCGGTGCCTACGTGCCGGGAGGGCGCTATCCGATGGTCGCGTCGGCGCACATGAGCGTGCTCACCGCGAAGGTGGCCGGCGTTCCCCGCGTCGCGGCGTGCACTCCGCCGATCAACGGTGAGATGCCCGCCGAGACGATCGCCGCAATGGCACTTGCCGGTGCCGACGAGATCTACGTTCTCGGTGGCGTCCAGGCCGTCGCGGCGATGGCCATTGGTACCGATGCCATCGCACCCGTCGACATGATCGTCGGTCCCGGCAACGCGCTCGTTGCCGAGGCGAAGCGGCAGTTGTACGGACGTGTCGGCATCGACCTGCCGGCCGGACCGACCGAGACGCTGCTCATTGCCGACGACACCGTCGACGGCGAGATGTGCGCCACCGACCTGCTCGGTCAGGCCGAGCACGGTCCGAGTTCACCGGCGATCCTCGTCACGAACTCGCGAGCCCTCGCCGACGCGACGATCGCCGCGGTCGCCGAACAGCTGAAGACGCTGCCGACGAGCGACATCGCGTCGCAGTCGTGGGCCGATTACGGACAGGTCATCGTGTGCCGCGACCACCGCGAGATGCTCGAGGTCGCCAACGAGCTCGCCTTCGAGCACGTCCAGGTGATGACGTCGAACGACGACTACTTCCTTGCGAACATGACGAACTACGGGGCACTGTTTCTCGGACCGATGACGAACGTGTCGTACGGCGACAAGGTGATCGGCACGAACCACACACTGCCGACGCAGGGTGCGGCGCGCTATACGGGCGGGCTGTGGGTGGGCAAGTTCCTGAAGACGGTGACGTACCAGCGCGTCACGAACGCGGAGTCGTCGGCGCTCATCGGTGAGTACTGCTCGCGCCTGTGCGCCATCGAACGCTTCTGGGGGCACAAGGCCCAGGCCGATCTGCGCGTCGAGCGGTACGGCGCGGCGGTGCGTTGATGCGACCCCTTGCCGTGGTCACCGGGGCGAGCGGTGGCATCGGCTCGGCGATTGCACGTCGACTTGCCGCAGGTGGTCACGATGTCGTCGTCGGATACGGCTCGCGCCGCGATCGGGCCGAGGAGGTCGTTGCGTCGCTCGGTGCCGGGGATCACGTGGCGTGCGCAGTCGACGTCACCGCAGCTGAATCGCTCGAATCGTTGGCTTCGCTCGTGGCGGCGCGCGGCAACGCGCTTGCCGTGCTCGTCAACTGCGTCGGGGTGACGCGAGCGGTGCCGCACGCCGATCTCGACGGTCTCGACGACGACCTGTTCGATTCGATCATGGCGACGAACGTGCGCGGTGTGTTCGCAACGATCCGCGCCCTTGAGCCCGCCCTGCGCGCGGCGAAGGGGTGTGTCGTATCGATCTCATCGGTTGCCGGTGTCACCGGGCTCGGTTCGAACGTCGCGTACTGCGCCTCGAAAGCGGCCGTTGATTCGATGACCCGATCGCTCGGTCGCGCCCTCGCGCCGGACGTACGGGTGGTGTCGGTCTCTCCCGGCTGGGTGCTCGGGGAGTACTCGGCGAAGGTTCCCGCCGAGTTGCTCGATGCCCAACTCGCCCAGACACCCCTCGGCAGGTTCGCCACTGCCGACGACGTCGCCAACGCCGTATGGGCCGCGGTCGCACTCCTTCCCCTCACAACCGGCGCCATCCTCCCCGTGGACGGTGGCCGCCCGTTGGGACGCGCGTAGCGCGGAGCACTTTTCCAGGGCATCACTGAATAATCATGCATTGCCCTGTATGATCGAAATGTGGGTCATTCAGGATCGGTTCGGGTCGGAATCCTCGGCGCATCGGGCTTCGTCGGTGTCGAGTTGCTGCGCCTCGTCGCCCAGCATCCGCGCATGGAACTCGTCTATGCGACGGGGGACAGCCAGGCGGGAACCCTCGCGTCGTCCTTGTATCCGTCACTGGCAACGGCGTACCCGACGCTCGTGCTCGAAGAGTTCGATCTCGCCCGCGCCGGCGAATGCGACGTCGTGTTCCTTGCATTGCCGCACGAAGCGTCGCTCGCGCTCGTTCCGCAGATCGTCGATCGGGTGCGTCTCGTCGTCGACCTCTCCGCCGCGTACCGGTTGAAGGATGCCGCCGCGTATCCGCGGTGGTACGGCTTCACGCACGATCAGCCCGAGCTGCTGCGCGAGGCGGTGTACGGACTGCCCGAGTTGTACCGCGAGGCGTTGCGCGACACCCGACTCATTGCCACCCCCGGCTGCTACGTCACGGCAGCGAGCATGGCGATCGCACCGCTCGTGCGCGCCGGAATCATCGAACCGACGCGCGTCATCGTCGACGCCGCTTCAGGCGTGAGCGGAGCCGGTCGCGCACCGAAGCCGAACACCACGTTCTGCAGTGTCGACGAGGACGTCGTTGCCTACGGATTGCTCGACCACCGACACACTCCCGAGATCGAGCAAGTGAGCGGCACACAAGTGCTGTTCACGCCGCACCTCGTGCCGATGAACCGCGGCATCCTCGCCACGTGTTACGCAACCCCGGCGGCCGGTACCGAATTGACGTCGCAGTCCGTGCTCGCCTCGCTCGCCAAGGCGTACGCCGGCGAGCCGTTCGTCGTCGTGCGTCCGACTCCGCCGTCGACGAAAGCGACGATGGGAACGAACTCCGTGCACCTCTCTGCGCGCTACGACGAACGCACGAACACCGTCATCGTTCTGTCCGCGCTCGACAACCTCACCAAAGGTGCGGCCGGCGGGGCCATCCAGGCGACGAACGTCGCGCTCGGCTTCCCCGAGGCCGATGGTTTGTCGCGGGTGGGGCTGTACCCGTGAGTGCCGTGTCGTCGGGCATCGATCGCGCCCAACGTGCCGACGTGCTCATCGAGGCTCTTCCGTACCTGCGCCGCTTCTCCGGGGCCGTCGTCGTCATCAAGTACGGCGGCAACGCGCTCGCCGGCAGCGACGAGTCGACTGCACTTGCTTCGTTCGCCCGCGACGTCGCGCTGTTGCAGGCGGTGGGTTTGCGGCCCGTCGTCGTGCACGGTGGGGGTCCGCAGATCAATTCGCTGCTCGAGCGACTGGGCAAGGTGCCGAAGTTCCACGAGGGTTTGCGGGTGACCGACGCCGAGACGATGGAAGTCGTCGGCATGGTGCTCATCGGGCAGGTGAACCCGCGGATCGTCAGCGCAATCAACGTCCACGGGGGCCGTGCCGCGGGTGTGTCGGGGCAGGACATGGAGCTGCTGCTCGTGCAACAGCGCGACCCGCGACTCGGCTTCGTCGGTGACATCGTGTCGGTGCAGCCGAAGGTGATCACCGACATGCTCGACGACGGCGTCGTTCCGGTCGTCGCCACGGTCGGTGTCGACGCGCACGGGGACGCGTACAACGTCAACGCCGACACCGCGGCGAGCGCCATCGCCGTCGCGCTCCGGGCGATGAAGATTCTCTTCCTCACCGACGTCGTCGGCGTGCTGCTCGATCGCAACGATCCGGGTTCGCTCATCAGTCGTCTCACGCCCGCCGACGTCGCATCGCTGACCGCCCGAGGTGTCATTGCCGGCGGCATGATTCCGAAGCTCGCGAGTTGCGTCGACGCGGTGAACGGCGGCGTTGCCGCTGCGCACATCCTTGACGGTCGCGTCGAGCACGCGGTGCTGCTCGAGTTGCTCACCGACGAGGGTGTCGGCACGATGGTGACGCCCGATGCGGCGCCGGGGTCGATGTGACAAACCACCGCTTTCTCGGTGCCGACGTCGTGCGCGATCTCGTCGCGGGTCCGGCTGCCGACCATTGCCCGTTCCTGCCCGTGTTCGGCGCGCCGGCCGTCATGTTCGTGCGCGGCGAGGGAACGCAACTGTGGGATTCCGCCGGCAAGCGGTACCTCGACTTCCTCTCCGGAATTGCGGTGACGTCGCTCGGGCACGCGCACCCCGGTGTGGCCCGCGCCATCGCCGAACAGGCGCAACGTCTCGTGCACGTGAGCAACTTCTTCGCCAACCCGGTCGCGGCACGTGCCGCGGTCATGGTCGACGACCTGCTCGGCGGCGGGGGACAGGTGTTCTTCTGCAATTCCGGTGCCGAAGCGAACGAGGCGGCGATCAAGCTCGCCCGCAAGTTCGGCGGCCGCTCGCGGCACCGGGTCGTGTCGATGCTCGGTTCGTTCCACGGTCGAACGCTCGCGGCACTCGCCGCCACCGGCCAGCCCGCCAAGCACGAACCGTTCCAGCCGATGCCCGAGGGATTCGCGCACGTACCGTTCGGTGACATCGATGCGCTCGACCGGGCGGTCGACGCGTCGGTTGCCGCGGTGCTCCTCGAATGCGTGCAGGGCGAGGGAGGCGTCATCGTCGCCGACGCTGCGTATCTGCGTGCCGTGCGTCAGCTGTGCACCGAGCGCGGCGCATTGCTCATCGTCGACGAGGTGCAAACGGGTTTCGCGCGCACCGGTGCGTGGTTTGCCTTCCAGCACGCCGGCATCGAACCCGACGCGGTGACACTTGCGAAGGCCATGGGCAACGGCGTTCCCGTCGGTGCGCTGTGGGCGCGGCGCGAGGTGGGGTCGGTGTTCGTGCCCGGCGACCACGGCAGCACGTACAGCGGCACCGCACTGGCGACGTCGGCAGTCATCGCCGTCATCGAGGCGATGCGCGAGATCGATGCGCCGCGGCGCGCCGTCGAGATGGGTGCGGCGCTCACCGAGCGACTGCGCCGTCTGCCCGGCGTCGTCGACGTGCGCGGCAAGGGTCTACTGCTCGGCGTCGAACTCGGCCCCGATGCCGATGCAAAAAACGTCGTCGCCGCGCTGCTCGATCGCGGTCTCGTCGCCAACGCCGTCACGGCCACGGCGGTGCGCCTCGCGCCGCCGCTCACCGTGTCGCTCGACGAAATCGACGAAGCCGTCGCCATCTTTGCGGAGGTCGTGAGATGAGACTGCGCCACCTGTTGAACACGGCCGATTTTTCGCGCGCCGATTTCGACGCCACCGTGGCGCTGTGCGAGGCGCCCGTGGCGGCGCTCGATCGTCCGCTCGCCGGTCGTGGCGTTGCAATGATCTTCGAGAAGCCCTCGAACCGCACCCGCCACTCCACGGAGATGGCGGTCGTTCAACTCGGCGGTCATCCCGTGTACACGCGCGGGGAAGAGGTCGGTCTCGACGTGCGCGAGAGCGTCGAGGACGTCGTGCGCGTCATGGCGGGCTACCACGCCGTCATCGCCGCGCGGGTGTTCGACCACCGCATGCTCGAGCGGATGGCGATCCTCGACGTCGTGCCCGTGCTCAACCTGCTCAGCGACGTCGCGCACCCGCTGCAGAGCATCGCCGACGTGCTCACGATGCGCCGTGAATTCGGCGCACTCGCCGGACGCTCGGTTGCCTGGATCGGTGACTTCAACAACGTCGCGCGCTCGCTGTTCGAGGCAAGCGCGATGTGCGGCATGCACCTGCGCTGTGCCTCACCGGACGGATTCGGTCCGACGGCCGACGACGCCGCCAGGTGCGAAGCGCTCGGTGCCGCGTCCGTCACCGTCACCACCGATCCGCGCGAGGCCGCGCGGGGAGCATCGGCGGTGCACGCCGACACGTTCGTGAGCATGGGTCAGGAAGCCGACCACGAACGGCGTTTGCGCACGTTTGCTGCGTACCGGGTGGACGAGCGCGTCATGTCCGAGGCGGCGAGCGACGCGATCTTCATGCACTGCCTGCCGGCACACCGCGGCGAGGAAGTGACTGCCGACGTCATCGACGGACCCCGCAGCCGCGTCATCGTGCAGTCGCACATGCGGCTCGCCGCGGCGCGGGGCGTGCTCGCGTTTATCGCCCGTCCACCGCTACCCACCGCCACCGGAGGAGCCCGATGAGTTCTAAGCTGCAACGCCAACAGACGATCGCCCGGCTCATCTCCGAGCACGACGTGACGAGCCAACCGATGCTCGTCGAGCTGCTCGAAGCAGAGGGCATCACCGCGACGCAGGCGACGGTGTCGCGCGACCTCGACGACCTCGGCGCGGTGAAGGTGCGCATCGCCAACGGCGATACGGCGTACG